>NZ_BAAGZI010000339.1:0-6548 GCF_054778695.1 Actinocorallia lasiicapitis | reverse complement strand
CACCCCCACCCACCGCCGCCCCCCCAAGGGCCGCTTCAGCGCCTAGCCCCAACAATGCGGGGGCAATGCGTCCCCGATGCGACTTGATGACAGGTTGTTTCCGCAATCGTCAGTCCTGCGGTCTCCCCTTCTCCAAGGAGCACAGATGAAATTCCGAACTCTCGCTGTCGCGACCATCACCACGGCAGCAGGTGCCCTGTTCGCGATCACGCCCGCGACCGGCGCGCAGGCGTTCGTCAACAACTGCTGGAGGGTGTTCGCGTCCAGCGGCGTCAACGTCCGGTCCGCCGCGACGAGCAGCGCCGGCGTCATCGGCTCCTATGCCAATGGCGCTTGGGTCGACGCCTGGGGCAGCAGCTGCGACTCGTCCCGCGTACACGGCCAGACCTATACGGCCTGCGGGACCACCAGCGACTGGTGGTCCGTAGTCAACTACAACGGCAAGAAGGGCTACGCCATCCGGATGTGCATGGCCGGCTAGTCACCTGAACAGGGACGCCGGGCTCGACGCGCTGGACCCCTGCCGCACACCCGGCGTCCCATCTGACGGTCACCGCTCACCATTCGGGCGTACAGTGTCCGAACCTCTTCCGAAGGCATCAAGCCCAGCTCATCTGCCATTCGTTCGCAGAGTTCCGTGTAGACGGCCATCCCCTCACTCGCCCGCCCCAGAGCAGCGAGGATCTTCAGGAGCAGCACGTACCACTGCTCCTGCAACGGCCCCAACGACATCTCCGCCCTAACGGCCGGAATCAGCGTCTCGTGCTCACCAAGCGCGAGCCGAGCCGCCAGATGCCGGGCCAGAACCATTCGCCGCGCCTCTTCAAGCTCGGCCGCGGCCGAGTCGAACACCGTTGTCCCACGCACCCCGTCGAGAGCCGGCCCCCTCCAGAGAGCGAGAGCGTCGCCGGTGTAGCGCACGACCTGAGCAGGTCCGGTGGCTCGAAGCGAGCCGGCGGCCAGTCCCCGAAACCTCGCTTCATCCACCAGAGCAGGTTCCACGTCGAGGAGGTAACCCGAACCGTGCCGCAAGATCACCGCAGATCCGGCAAGTCTCTTGCGCAACATCGCGACATGGGACCGAAGGTTGGCGCGGCTCGACTCGGTCGGCCGCTCCCAGACCGCCGCGACGAGCCGCTCCACCGCGACCGGACGGTTCACGTTCAGAGCAAGTAGTGCGATGACCTGAGCTTGCTTCCGAGGCAGTGGATCGTGGGAGGCGCCGAGCTCAACGTGGCCGAGAACCCTGATCACTGGTGCGAACACGAAACATCCTCTTCCGGCCTAACCGCGAGAGATCAGCCTTGATCCTCACCGTCGGGACCATTCACTGGAGGTCGTGCCAGCGATCGTAATGATCTAGTGCCGGAGAACGTTCGGCGGGGCTCAGGTCAGTGGGTGGTGAGGGTGTGGCAGGCGATGGCGGCGGCGGCTACTACGTTGAGGGAGTCGACGCCTTGGGTGAGGGCTTTGGGGTTCATGGGGATGACGACGGCCTGGTCGGCTTCGGTGATCCAGTGGGAGGAGAGGCCGTCGCCTTCGGAGCCCAGGAGGAGGGCCACGCGGGCGCCGAGTTCTGCTTCGGCGATGGGGACGGCGTCCTGGGCCGGGGTGAGGGCCAGGAGGCGGTAGCCCTCGGTGCGCAGGAGTTTGAGGCCGTCGTGCCAGTCGTCCAGGCGGGCGTAGGGGACGGCGAAGACGGCGCCCATGGAGACCTTCACGGAACGCCGGTAGAGGGGGTCGGCGCAGCCGGGGGAAAGGATGATCGCGTCGATGCCCAGGGCGGCGGCGCAGCGGAAGATCGCGCCGACGTTCGTCACGTTGGTCAGGTCCTCGAGGACCAGGACGCGGCGGGCGGCGGGCAGGAGTTCGGCGACCGCGGGCAGGGGTTTGCGGGCCACCGAGGCCAGGGCGCCGCGGTGGACCGCGAAGCCGGTGACGGCCTCGGCGAGGGCGTCGGAGACGAGGTAGATGGGGACGTCGAGGGCGGGCAGGACGTCGGCGAGCGAGTCCAGCCATTTGTCGGTCATCATCAGGGAGCGGACCGGGTGTCCGGTCTCGATGGCGCGCCGGATGACCTTGGCTCCTTCGGCGATGAACAGTCCTTCGGCCGACTCCAGGCTGCGGCGGAGCTGGCCGTCGGTGAGCCCGACGTAGTCGGCGATACGGGGGTCGGCCGGGTCGGTGATGCGGATGTGGTGCGCCATGCCCCCACGTTAGGGCAGCTCGCGGCCCGCCGGGACGCCGCTACGGGAGCTGGAGCCCGGCGACGACGGGCCGGTGGTCGGTGCCGGTCAGCGGATGGACCGAGTAGGAGCGGACGGCCACGGACCCCGGCACCAGGATGTGGTCGAGGGTGAGGGGCGGGCCGAACATCGACAGCCCCCACGTCGGGGTCAGGCCCTCGCCGCGCCGGTCGGCGGTGTCAGTGTAGCCGCGGTCGAGCAGGGCGCGGAACCTGGCGTGGTCGAGGGTGGCGTTGAAGTCCCCGGTGACGATCTGGACGGGCCCGCCCCGGACCGGCGCGGGAACGGCCTTCAGGACCCGCTTCCAGTCGGTGTAGCCGGTCTTGAGCGGGGGCGGCGGGTGGACGGCCGTCACCTCGATCCGGCGGCCGTCGAGTTCGAGCGCGGCCCGGGGGGCGGCGAACTTGGTGCCGGGCAGCGCGCTCAGGGCGGTGAGCGGATAGCGGGAGTACAGGCCGGTTCCGGCGGGGCCCCAGCGCGGGTCGGTGACCTCGTAGGGCAGGACGAGCCTGAGGCCCGCGGCGGCGAGCCCATTACGGGCGTCCGGCGTGAACTCCTGGACGCTCAGGACGTCGACCTTCTGGTCCTTGATCAGGGTGAGGAGTTCGGCCGGGTCGGCCTCGCCGAACATGAGGTTGGCGGTCATGACCCGCAGGACCGGTCCATCGGCCGCGGGTTCGCCGCCGCCGAGGGCGCGCGGCAGCAGCGCGGCGCCGAACCCCGCGATCACGATCCCGGTGACCGCGACGGCGCGCAGGTTCCTGGACAGCAGCGCGGCCGCGAGGGGGATGACCGAGGTGGCCGCCGCGTAGGGGGTCATCGAGATGATCGGGACGGCCAGCTGATCGAGTCCGGGGATCCGGTCGGCTCCGGTCAGCCGTGCGACGGCGAAAGCCCCCCAGAGGGCCGTCGCACCCCACACGATCTTGGTGGTGGATCGTCGCGCGCGCAACGGTTCGATTACGGCTTCCTGGCTCACGTCGGTAAGGACGATCGAGGACCCCACAGAGTTGCGGCCCCACGCCGCAAGCGTTCCCAGGCCCCTAAGTTACTGACAAGTAATGCAAATAAATACGGACAGAGCGGCTTCTGGTGGTAGATCACCGGTTTGCACGTCTTTGTAACACCCGAGTGATGCGGCTAAAGTGCCTCCGACCACCGCCTGGCGCCCCCACGCCCGTGCGCGGCCCCCGAACAGAAACCCGGAGAGCACCATGACTCGTCCCCCCGGCGACCTTCCGGGCGAGGGTGGATACGGCTCCTCCTCGGACTTCCCCACCGCGGACAGCACCGACTGGTTCAGCCCGCGAGCCGCAGGGCCCGCGAGCGGACACGACAACCCCGTGGCCGAGCCCGGCGGATCCCAGCCCGACTGGCTGAACCGCCCCTCGACCTCGGGGCCGTCCTTCGGCAGCGGGGGGTTCACCGGAGCGTCCGACCCTGGAGGCCACTCCTACGGCCGCAACGGCCTGGCGGCCGGTCCACCGAGCGCGAGCGGCTCGTACGGCGGCGCACCCGCTTACGGCGGCCCCGCGCAGAGTGACGACCGGTTCCTCGCCGCGCCCGTCCCCGGCGGCAGCGGAACCTCGTTCGACCGCCCCTTCCCCACCGGCCCCGGCGAGAGCGTCGGCGGCGGTGGCGGAGCGCACAGCGGCGACGAGTACGCCTACGGCTCCGGCGGCTACGGCGCCCGCAAGAAGCGCAAGCGCGGCGCGCTCATCGGCCCGATGGCCGGCGCGGTCGGCCTCGCGCTGCTGATCGGCGTCGCGGTGTACGCGTTCATGGAGAAGGGCGCCGGCTGCTCGGGCGAGAAGGTCGTGCTGAACGTCGCGGTCGTCAAGGAGATCCAGCCGGCCGTCAAGGCGATCGCCGACGACTTCTCCAGCGACGCGAAGTCCTGCGCGACCGCCAAGGTCACCGTCGCCGACCCCTCCACGGTGCGCACGCAGCTCATCGGTGAGGGCGTGTCCAGCGGCGGCGCCGCCAAGCCCGACGTCTGGATCCCCGACAGCTCGCTGTGGGCCGGCATGGTCCAGATGAAGGCGTCGACCGCGGTCACCCCGACCAACACGAAGCTCGCCACGAGCCCCGTCGTCGTGGTGGTTCCCAAGACCCTGCACACCGCGCTCGACAAGATGGGGGTTCTGGAGACCCCGTCCTGGGACAACCTGCTGTCCGCGGCGGGCGGGCTCCCCGGCGGAGCGGTCACCAAGAACCAGCTCATCGACGCCGACATGCTCGACCTGCGCGTCCTCAGCCCGAACACCACCGGCCCCGGCATGGCGTCGATCTCGATGGTGAAGATGCTGCTCAAGGGCGACGAGAACGCCAACGCGATCTTCACGGCCATCATGCAGACGATCCGCAAGGCGACCCGCCCGACGATCCAGCAGATGTACGCGCGGTTCCACCAGGACGCCCGCGGCCGCTTCCCGCTGCTGATCGCGCCGGAGCAGAGCGTCCAGGTGTACAACGGCACCAAGCCGAAGGACCCGGCTGTCGCGATCTACCCGCAGGAGGGCATGGTCAGCATGGACTACCCGGTCCTGCTGGCGACGTCCGACAAGGACAAGCTCGAGGCCGCCCGCAAGCTGGAGCGGGCGCTCGTCACGCCCGAGGCCGTCAAGAAGTACCAGGCGCTCGGCTTCCGGACCACCGACCACCGGGCCCCCGAGACGTTCACCGAGGGCTCCGGGCTGTCCGCCAAGCGCGTCTCGCCGCTGCCGACGGTGTCGTCGCAGGAGATCTACGACCTGACCCAGGACTGGGCGAAGCTGTCGCTCGGTATGCGGATGCTGGCCATCCTCGACATCTCCGGCACGATGGGCGAGCCGATCGCGCCGGGCAAGCCGAGCCGGATGCAGTCGATCCTGGCGACCGCCGACAAGGGGATGCAGAGTTTCCAGCCCGACAGCCAGCTCGGCGTCTGGGTCTTCTCCGACCTCCTGGACGGCAAGAAGGACTACAAGGAGGTCGTGCCGATCGCCAGCCTCAACCAGCGGTTCGGCGCCACCAGCCAGGTCGACCGGCTCAAGCAGGCGCTGCTGAGCGTCAAGGTGCTGCCGAACGGCAACACCGGGCTGTACGACACGATCTACGGCTCCTACTCCTACATGCGCAAGACCTACGCGCAGGACCGGATCAACTCGATCGTGCTGTTCACCGACGGCGTGGGCAACGACGACAAGCACGGCGGGCTCAGCCACGCGCAGCTGCTGCAGAAGATGAAGAAGCTGGTCACCAAGGACCAGCCCATCCAGCTCATCGTGATCAGCATCGGCTCCGACAAGAAGGTGCTGAACCTGCTGAGCCAGATCGCCCTGCCGACCGGCGGCGCCGCCTACGTTCCGAAGAGCCCGGACGAGATCTCCAAGATCTTCCTCCAGGCGGTGTCGAAGCGGATGTGCGACTCCTCCACCGGGAAGAAGTGCTGATCAAAGAGCGCTGAACGGCTCCGGAGCGGGGTGCGGCCAAGCTGGCCGCACCCCGCTTCGGTGTGACGGCTCCGACCTGATCCGCGTACTTGGACTTATCAGGTCGTACTAATGTCAACCGGAGCAACGTTCGAGGCGTCTCAATGACGGATCAAGAAGTGACTATCGAGGGGGAGGCCGGGGTGTCCGGTTGGCCGAGCGTGGACGATCCGCGCACGCACGAGGATATGGAGCTCGTCCGGGCCCTGCGCGCGCACTCTACCGGGGCGCTCACCCTCGTCTATGACCGCTACGGTCCCCAGCTTTTCGACTACTGCCACGCGCTGCTGCGCGACGAGCCGACCGCGATCGCGATCTTCCATGACGTGATGCTGTCGGCCGAGGCGCACGCCGACAAGCTCCGCGAACCCGACCAGTTGCGCGGCTGGCTGTACGCCCTGGCGCGCCGCGAGTGCCGCCGCCGGATGCGCGAGCGGCCCGCCCAGCGCAAGCCCGCCCCCGAGACTCCCGACCACTTCACGTCCGAGAACGAGCGCCGCAAGGTCCAGGACGCCCGGCAGCTCGCCCACGCCGCGCTCGCCAAGCTCAGCGGACGTCAGCGCGAAGCCGTCGACCTCACCATCCGGCACGGGCTCACCGACACCGAGCTCGCCGGTGTGCTCGGCATCTCCCTCGAAGAGGCCGCGGCGCTCGCCGAGGGGTCGCGTGCCGAGCTGAACGAGGCCGTCGCCGCGCGGGTCGGGCACAGCAGGATCCAGCTCAGCCGGCTGCTCAGCGTCCTGCCGATCGCGCAGGCGCCCGCCGACCTCGAACAGCGCGTGCTGGCCAGCGCCCTCGATCCCGCCTTCGACCAGGAGCGCGCCGCCAT
>NZ_BAAGZI010000338.1:0-6554 GCF_054778695.1 Actinocorallia lasiicapitis | reverse complement strand
GGGGGCGGGTGGTGAGGTCCAGGGGGAGGTCGGTGGGGGGGAGAGGGGGTGGGGTGTCGAGGCCCAGGCGTTCGGCTACGCGGGTGAGGCCGGTGTGGAGGTCGGTGAGGAGGTGGTGCTCGTTCAGGGTGGGGTGGAGGCGGAGCGGCTGCTCGAGGCGGACGGTGGTGCGGCCGCGGGTGAGGCCCGTCCACAGGTCCGTGGGGACGGCGGCGCCGTTGCGGAGCAGGGGGCGCTCGTCCAGGCGGGCATGGACGACCAAGGACTGGAGGCCGGCCGGGAGCCACCACTCCATCCAGGAGAGCGACGTGTTGATCGCGTCGGCCAGGGCGGCGACGGCAGTGCTGTAGGACGCTTCGTCGGGGACGGGGCCGTGCGGCCCGGTCAAGTCGACAAGGAACCAGTCACCTTCGGACAAGTCAGGCTCAAAAGGGTCGGGGACGAGCTGAGGCAGCCCGAACAGAGTACGACCGTAGGGCGCCAGATGGTCGACAAGTCGATGCCATTGGGGTGGCGAGATCCGGGCCGACCAGTCCGACTCCTCGTACCGCAGCGCGAGCGCGAACCCGCTGGCGGCCAGCTCGCGCAGATCGTCGGAGACCTCGAACAGATGGCGGGCGAGCCAGTGATGGGCCTCTTCGTCGGCGTCGGGCGCCAGCCCCGAAAGGCGCGTGGCGACCAGAGCGGCGACGGCCAGCGCGGACTCGGCGGCCTGCCCGTCGACGTACTCCTCGTTGTCCTCGAGGAACTCCTCGAGCCGTTCGGCCATCGCGGCGGCGACGTCATCGGCGCCGGCCAGCTCCCAGAGGGCGTCGGACGCGGCGTCGCTGTCGAAGGTGCCCTCGAAGGGCAGGTCCATGAGCTTCCTTCCATGGGGGGAGGCCAGGAAGGTTACCCGTCGCTTTATATGCCTTTGACGTGCTAACGATGCAGGCTACTGGTCGACTTTCCGCCGCTTTCCGCCCACCATGAAGGGCTTGCGGGTGGTGTTGGCCGCCGGGGTCTCGACCGGCCGCATCGCGAAGTAATCGCCAGGAAGCGCAGGGTACTCGCCGGTCGGCGCGAGCTTGAGCAGCCACGCGTCGCGCGACCACCGGGGCACCGGATCGTGGGCTTTGCCCGCCTCGTGCTCCTCGCCCGGCTCGGGCCGCGCGTTCAGCCGCTCCTTGAACATCAGCGGCGCGATCTCCTCCCATTCGGGGGAGCCGGGCCTGATCTCGGAGACCGCGGCCACCCAGCGCACGAGCTGCGAGCCCTTGTCCTTGCTCCGCACGACCACGGTGACCTGCCCGGCCTCCGGGAGCCCGGGCAGCGGCTGTTCCTGCGCCCCGCCCGTCAGGACGTACGCGTTCCCGCCGTGCCACAGATGCCAGGCGGGACGGGCCCTGTCGAGCTCCAGCCAGACCAGGCTGGACTTCTTCATCGCCTCGTCGACGAGCGCCTCTGTCATAGCCCACATCATGGCGGGTGATCGCCGCGCTAGGGAACCTCGCCCTGGGCCGGGCTCCGTGATCTCGGTAGGGTCGGCCCATGCAGCGTTCGCGTCGTACGACCCTGGCCGTGCCCGGCAGCAGTGCCCGCTTCATCGAGAAGGCGCAGGGCCTGCCCAGCGACGAGATCTTCCTGGATCTCGAGGACGCCGTGGCCGTCGACGCGAAGGCCGACGCCCGTAAGAACGTGATCGTGGCGCTCAACGAGGGCGACTGGACCGGCAAGGTGCGCGTGGTGCGCGTCAACGCGCTCGACACCCCCTGGACGTACAAGGACGTCATCGAAGTGGTCGAAGGGGCGGGCGCGAATCTCGACTGCGTCATGCTCCCGAAGGTAAACGACCCCTCTGACATTTCCTGGCTCGACAAGCTCCTCACCCAGATCGAGCGCTCCACCGGCCTCGAACCGGGCGCGATCGGCATCGAGGCGCAGATCGAGGACGCCCGCGGGCTGATCAACGTCGACCGGATCGCGGCGTCCTCGCCCCGGCTGGAGACCCTGGTGTTCGGTCCCGGCGACTTCATGGCGTCGATCAACATGAAGACCCTGGTCGTCGGCGAGCAGCCGCCCGGCTACGACGAGGGCGACGCCTACCACTACATCCTGATGCGGATCCTGATGGCCGCGCGCGCCCACGACCTGCAGGCCATCGACGGCCCGTACTTCAACATCCGCGACGTCGACGCCTTCACCCGGGTGGCGCGGCGCAGCGCGGCGCTGGGTTTCGACGGCAAGTGGGTGCTGCACCCGTCGCAGATCGAGGCGGGTAACGCGGTGTTCTCGCCGTCGCAGGACGACTACGACCACGCCGAGCTGATCCTGGACGCCTACGACCACGCCACCCGGGTCGAGAAGCGCGGCGCGGCCACCCTCGGCGACGAGATGATCGACGAGGCGTCCCGGAAGATGGCGCTGGTCGTCTCGGCCAAGGGCCGCGCCGCCGGTCTGGTGCGCACCAAGACCTTCACGCCCCCTCTTTCTGAGTAAGCGTCCACTGACTAGAGTCCGGTGCCATGTACACCGAGGGGCTTACCGACGTCCAAGAGGCGATGATCGCGGCGGTGCGGGCGTTCGTGGAGAAAGAGGTGCTGCCCGTCGCCACCGCGCTGGAGCACGCCGACGAGTATCCCGAGCGGATCGTCGCGGGGATGCGCGAGCTCGGCCTGTTCGGGCTGATGATCCCCGAGGAGTACGGCGGTGCGGGCGAGTCGCTGCTGACGTACGCGCTGGCCGTCGAGGAGCTGGCGCGCGGCTGGATGTCGATCAGCGGGATCCTCAACACGCACTTCATCGTCGCGTGGATGATCATGCAGCACGGGACGGCCGAGCAGCGCGAGCGGTATCTGCCGCGGCTGGCGTCGGGGGAGCTGCGCGGGGCGTTCTCGATGTCGGAGCCGGGCTGCGGATCGGACGTCGCCGCGATCACGACCAGGGCCGTCCGGGACGGCGACGGCTACGCGATCACCGGCCAGAAGTACTGGCTGACCAACGGGGCGCGGGCCGGGCTGGTCGCGACCCTGGTCAGGACGTCGCCCGACGGCGGCCACCGCGGCATGTCGACCTTCCTCGTCGAGAAGGAGCCCGGATTCGGCGAGGTCGCGCCGGGCCTGAGCATCCCCGGCAAGATCGAGAAGATGGGGTACAAGGGGGTCGAGACCACCGAGCTGGTCTTCGACGGGTACCGCATGGGCGCCGAGCAGCTCCTCGGCGGGGTCGAGGGGCGCGGCTTCTTCCAGATGATGGACGGCGTCGAGGTCGGCCGGGTGAACGTCGCCGCGCGCGCCTGCGGGGTCGCCCAGCGCGCGCTCGAACTCGCCGTCGACTACGCCAAGCAGCGGCGGACGTTCGGGGTGCCGATCGCGGAGCACCAGGCCGTCCGGTTCCGGATCGCGGAGATGGCCACCAAGGTCGAGGCCGCCCACCAGATGGTGCTGATGGCCGCGCGCCGCAAGGCCCACGGCCGCAACGACCTCGAGGCGGGCATGGCGAAACTCCTCGCCGGCGAGTATTGCAAGGAGGTCGTCGAGGACTCCCTGCGCGTCCACGGCGGCTTCGGCTACTCCAAGGACGCCGAGATCGAACGCCTCTACCGCGAAGCGCCCATGCTCCTCATCGGCGAGGGCACCGCCGACATCCAGAAAATGATCATCGCCAAGCGGCTGCTGGGGTGACGGCGGGCCCGGTGCGGCTCAGCCGAGGGGCGGCGCGAAGGACCAGCCTTTCGCGAGGAGCGCGTCCGTGGCGGCGACGGCCTGCGCCAGCCGGGCCCGGCGATCGCCCCGGACCGTCAGATGCGGGCGGCCCGCCAGTTCGGCGGCGAAACGGTCGTGCATCGCCTCGCGGATCGACTCGCCGTCGCGCCAGCCGTCCTGCTCGAACGGGACGCCGTCGACCTCGGTGAGGATCCAGAGGTCGTGGTGGGCCGCGGGATGTTCCGGGAGGGTGAGGCCCAAGTAGCGCTCGTGCCAGAGGGTGGTGGCGAAAGAGTCGGTGTCGCAGATGAGGAGCGGGGAAGAAACCCGGGCGGCGGCGTTCTCCCAGGCGAGCTGACGGTCCATGATCAGGGAGAACTCGCCGGACGTCCAGGAGAGGTCGTCCAGCCACGCCTCGGGGTGGGTCAGGCGTTCGCGGGCCAGCTTCTCCTCGCAGTAGGTGCGGCCGTACTCCGGCACCCAGCGGGTGTCCGTCCACACCCCGCCGCGGGCGGAGTAGGCGGCGGCCAGATCGCGGGCGAGCGTCGTGGTGCCGGAGGATTCGGCGCCCACGACGACGACGCGTCTGGTCAGCGCGGCCTTCACCGGTCCGCTGAGGAACGGCCAGGCGGCCACCGGATCGGCCCGCACCGCGGTGCCGCTCACCGGGAACGCCGCCCGGTCCAGATCGACCGTGACGGGTCGTGCGCCGAACCGTCGCGCCAGTTCGACCCCGTAAGGCTCGGAACTGTAGACGGCGTCGATCCGGGGCTCCTCGCCCCAGAGCAGACGCAGCCCGTGCTTGAAGATCTCGACATGCGCCGACCAGACGTCAGGGTCGCCGTAGTCGACGTGAACATCGTCCATGACGGCCACGAAATGCACATGGGATTGGGGGTGCGCCTCACGCAGCCACGCCACCCGGTTGGCGAGGGGGACGCTCTCCACGCTCGCCGCCGCCACGATGACCGTCACCACGGTGCAGTCCGCCGCCGCGGTGTCGATCAGGTGGTGGTGGCCTGCGTGCGGCGGATAGAACTTCCCGATGATCAGGCCGTGCTTGCCCGGGTCGTGTGCGGTCATGCGGCGACCAGGGTCCTGGTGCGGAGGTCGGCGCGCCAGGAGGTGAGGCCGACGAAGCAGAGGCCGAGGAACAGGAGGTAGAGGGCGCTGGTCAGATAGAGCTGCTTGTGGGCGAAGAGCGGGATGTAGATGAGGTCGGCGAGGATCCAGAGCCACCAGGATTCGACGAGTTTCCGGCACTGGCCGTAGGTGGCGGCCAGCGATAGGGAGGTGGTGAGGGCGTCCCAGAAGGGGACGGCGGAGTCCGTCCAGGTGGTGAGGATCGTGTGGATCGCGGCGGTGCCGGCGACCAGCCCGACCGCGAGCCCCGCCCACTCGGCGCGGGTGGTGCGGCGGACGACCTCGGGCGTCCGGTTCACGCCGCCGTGCAGCCATGCCCACCAGCCGTAGGCGTTGAGGGCCAGGTAGACGATCTGGAGTCCGGCGTCGGCGTACAGGCCGTAGTCCGACAGCACGAGGAGGTACATCAGCACGCTGAGGATGCCGATCGGCCAGTTCCACAGATGCTGGCGGGCGACCAGCCACACGCAGACGGCGCCCGTCACGAAGCCGATCAGCTCGCTCCAGGTCGTGGGTGTGCCGCCGAGGGTGAAGGCGGGCTCGGTGAGCGGCCCGACCAGCGAGTGCAGCATGATGACCTCCAAATCGTCAGCGCGACGATAACGCGCGGACGGGCCTCGGCGCCAGGTGTTTTTCTCACTCTGAGTCTTATCTCACTCTGATAGGACTGGTCCATGGACCCGCTGGAAGCGCTCCGCACCCTCTGCCTGGGCCTGCCGGAGGTCACCGAACGGCTGAGCCACGGTGAACCGTGCTGGTTCGTCCGCGGCAAGAAGATGTTCGTGATGTTCGCCGACCACCACCACGACGACCGGCTCGCCCTCTGGTGCGCCGCCCCGCCCGGCGCGCAGGAGGCGTGCGTCGCGGCCTCCCCCGACTCCTACTTCCGGCCGCCCTACGTCGGGCACCGCGGCTGGCTGGGCGTCTATCTCGACACGGCGCCGGACTGGACGGCCGTCACCGAACACGTCCACGACGCCTACCGCCTCATCGCGCCCAAATCCCTCAGCGCGCTCCTCGACTGAGCGTCGGCCGGACCGTCGGCCGGCGCGGGTACGCTCACCGCAGCGAGGAGGTACACCCGATGTTCGACGACGTCCCCCTCTGGCTCTGGATCGCGGTCGGCGCGGCGGTGCTCCTGATGATCGCCGTCACCGCACGCGTCCTGTTCCGCCTCCACTCCCTGCGCCGCCGCGTCCACACTCCTGACGCACCCAACACCGCGAAACTCGCCTACTACGGCGCCTGGATCTACGCGCTCAGCCCCGTCGATCTGCTGCCCGACCCCATCTATCTGGACGACGTCGGCATCGTCCTGGCCGCCATCGCCGCCATCGAACGGCTGACACGCCGTCCGGGCAACGTCGGAGATGGGGGAATCGGCAAGCCCTGATCACTATGTGCGGTCGCTGTGCGTAGGGTCATCTCCATGGAGTCGCACGCCGCTACGCCGCCGGAACCCGAACCCACCCCCGAGCCGCTCTTCCTCCCCCCGGACGACCTGGCCGCGTGGCCCCACCTCCCCGACCCCTCCGCCCCCCACTCCATCGCCCCGTCCACCTCCCCTTGGGCGCCCCCAGGCGGCCCTCTGCCCACCCCCACCAGCGGTGAGGCTGCGCCGGGAGTGGGGGGCGGCGGGGAGACGGCGGGAGCCTGGACCTTCGACGCGCAAGGCCGGAAGGTGCCGTGGACCGGAGCGCAGGAGGGCGCGGTGCCCGGTGCGCCGGT
>NZ_BAAGZI010000337.1:0-6566 GCF_054778695.1 Actinocorallia lasiicapitis | reverse complement strand
CGCGTGCTCCAGGCCCGCGGGCAGCCGGGTGGCGACGGTGACGGCGGCGCCGCGGCGGTACGCGATCAGATGGTCGACGGCCGGGCCCTGCCCGGTCAGCGGCAGATGGAAGCCGGTGAACCAGCCGGGACGGGCGCGGCGCAACCGCAGCGCACGCGAGGTGACCAGCAGTTTCTCCGCGTCCAGCGTGGCGGGGGGCACGCCGGAGTCCAGGGCCGCCAGGAGGGCGCGGCGGCGGGCGAAGTCAACGGGACGGCGGTTGTCGGGATCGACCAGGGCATAGCCGGTCAGCTCGCAGCCCTGGTAGACGTCGGGGACGCCCGGCATCGTCAGCTGGACCAGCTTCTGCGACAGCACGTTCGACCGCTCGTAAGGGGCGAGCCGGGCGGCCAGCTCGGCCACTCCCCCGTCCTCCAGGGCCTTGGCGGCACGCCGCAGGACGGCCTGCTCGTACTCCGCGTCGATCTCCAGCCAGGTGGTGTGCTGCTTGGCCTCGCGCATCGCCTTGGTCAGATAGCCGGTGAGCCGGTCGCGGTCCAGGGGCCACGCGCCGACCAGGGTCTGCCACATCAGATAGTCCAGATCCGAGCCGTCGCAGCGGGCGCGGACGAACGACTCCCAGGCGCGCGGCAGCTCCGTCAGGACGGCCAGCCGCGCCCTGACGTCCTCCTGGCGTTTGCTGTCATGGGTGGACAGCGCGGTCAGCCCGGCGCCGAACCGGGTGTTGCAGTCGCGGTGGAACGCCTCCGGGGTGATCGCCCAGCGGCCCGGTTCGCCGCCGACCTCGTTCCGGGAGACCAGCCGCGACCAGCGGTAGAACGCGGTGTCCTCCAGGCCGCGCGCGGTGAGGGCGGCGGTGGTCTGCTGGAAGCGGACCGCGAACTCCGTCCAGCGCGGATCGGTGGCGCGGTCGTAGGAGCGGTAGGTGGGGAAGTCGACGAGCGCGCGGATCAGGAGGACGCGCAGATCGTCGGGGTCGGCCGCCGGCATCATCCGCTGGAGGACGCGGTGCAGGCGCGCCACCTCGGGGGCCAGGCCCTGCTCGATGACCTGGCGTTTGGCGTCCTTGGCGACCCTGGTGAACGGGCCGGGCGAACCGGTGAGCTCCTGGTGGAGGCTGGACAGGAACGGTTCGGCGGTCTCGTCCAGGAACAGGGAGTCCACGGCGACGGCCGTCTCGTAGCCGGTGGTGCCGGGCCAGCCGTCCGGGAGCCGTTCGGAGCCGGTGAGGATCTTCTCCACGACGATCCAGGCGGGGGTGGCGTCGCGCAGGTCCCGCAGGTAGGCGCCGGGGTCGGTGAGGCCGTCGACGTGGTCGACGCGCAGGCCGTCGATCAGGCCCTCCGCGACGAGGCGGAACAGCAGGGCGTGGGTGGAGGCGAAGACGTCGGGGTCCTCCTGGCGGAGGGCGATCAGCCCGGAGATGTCGAAGAAGCGGCGGTAGTTCGGTTCGCCCTCGCCCGGCGGGACGAGGCGGTCGCCCTCCCAGTCGAACCAGTGGGCGTAGGGGGACTCACGGCCGCGGGCGGCGACGTCGCGGGCCTTCGGGGAGTCGAACGCCATGTGGTTGGGGACGATGTCGACGACCGTGCCCAGACCGTGGCGGCGGAGTTCGGCGACCAGCGCGCGGAAGCCGTCCTCACCGCCCAGGACGGCCGAGATCCGGTCGTGGTCGGCGACGTCGTAGCCGTGCTCGGAGCCCGGCGCGGCCTCCAGGATCGGCGACAGATAGGCGTGGGTGACGCCCAGCTCGGCCAGGTATCCGGCGATCCCGGCGGCCTCGGCGAAGCCGAAAGAAGGGGTGAGCTGGAGCCGGTAGGTCGAGGTGGGACGGTCAGACACGGCGCAGCACCTGAACCGAGCGGGACTCGACGGTGAAGGTCTCGCCGGCCTTGGCGGACGCGCCCGTGTCGGCGTCCAGCAGAGGGTCGGCCGTGTCGAGGACCTTCAGCCAGGTCTCCCCGAAATCGTCCGGCGGGAGGGTGAAGGGCTGCGGCTCGGCGTCGGCGTTGAACAGCAGCAGGAAGGAGTCGCCGCAGACGCGGCGGCCGCGCCGGTCGGGCTCCTCGATGGCGTCGCCGTTGAGGAACACCGCGACGGTGTTGGCGAACCCGACCTCCCAGTCACCGTCCGACATCTCCCGGCCGCCCGGCGTGAACCACGCCAGATCCTTGACGCCCCTGATCGGCCGGCCGATGAAGAACCGGCGGCGGCGGAACACCGCGTGCCCGCTGTGCAGGGCGGTGAGCCTGCGCACCCACGCGATGGTGGCTTCGTCGGACTTGTCCCAACGGACCCAGGACAGTTCATTGTCCTGGCAGTACACATTGTTGTTGCCGTGCTGGGTGCGGCCCAGCTCGTCGCCGTGGCCGATCATCGGGACGCCCTGGGACAGGAACAGACTGGTCAACAGGTTCCGTTTCTGTCGTTCACGCAGTCGGTTGATCTCCGGATCGTCGGTGGGGCCCTCGAACCCGCCGTTCCAGGAGCGGTTGTCGTCGGTGCCGTCGCGGTTGGCCTCGCCGTTGGCGTCGTTGTGCTTGTGGTCGTAGGAGACCAGATCGTGCAGCGTGAAACCGTCATGGCAGGTGACGAAGTTGATCGACGCCATGGGGCTGCGGCCGTCGTCGGCGTACAGATCGGACGAGCCCGTCAGCCGGGAGGCGAAATCCGGCATCGTGGCGGGCCTGCCGCGCCAGAAGTCGCGGACACTGTCACGGAACCGGCCGTTCCACTCCGACCACAGCGGCGGAAAGTTGCCGACCTGGTAGCCGCCCTCACCGACGTCCCACGGCTCGGCGATCAGCTTGACCCGCGAGACCACCGGATCCTGCTGGACGAGATCGAAGAAGGTCGCCAGCCGGTCCACCTCGTGCAGCTCCCGGGCCAGGGCGGCGGCCAGGTCGAAGCGGAAGCCGTCCACATGCATCTCCGTCACCCAGTAGCGGAGCGAGTCCATGATCAGCTGCAGGACGTGGGGGTTGCGCATCAGCAGGCTGTTGCCGGTGCCCGTGGTGTCCAGGTGGTAGCGGCGGTCGTCGTCCACGAGGCGGTAGTAGGCGAGGTTGTCCAGCCCGCGGAACGACAGGGTGGGGCCGAGATGGTTGCCTTCGGCGGTGTGGTTGTAGACGACGTCCAGCAGGACCTCGATCCCCGCCTCGTGCAGGGACTTCACCATCGCCTTGAACTCCAGCACCGGATCGGGCCCCGCCGCGTAGGCGTTGTGCGGGGCGAAGAAACCGATCGTGTTGTAGCCCCAGTAGTTGCTCAGCCCCTTGCGGACCAGATGGTCGTCGTGGACGAACTGGTGGATCGGCATCAGCTCGACGGCCGTCACTCCCAGTGACCGGAGGTAGTCGATCATCACGGGGTGGGCGAGGCCCGCGTAGGTGCCGCGCTGGTGCTCGGGGATGTCCGGATGGAGCCTGGTCAGGCCCTTGACGTGCGCCTCGTAGATCACCGTCTCGGCGTACGGGGTGCGCGGGGGGCGGTCGTCGCCCCAGTCGAAATAGGGGCTCGTGACGACCGAACGCATCGTGTGCGGGGCCGAATCGGCGTCGTTGCGGCCGTCCTCGTCGCCGAACGGGTAGCCGAAGCACGCCTCGTCCCAGTCCATCTCGCCAGCGATGTGCCGGGCGTACGGGTCGAGCAGCAGCTTGGCGGGGTTGCAGCGGTGGCCGGCGGCCGGATCGTAGGGGCCGTGGACGCGGTAGCCGTACCGCTGACCCGGCATGATCCCCGGCAGATAGCCGTGCCAGACGAAGCCGTCCGCCTCAGGGAGGCTGTGACGTGCCTCACGTCCGTCGTGATCGAAAAGACAGAGTTCGACGCTCTCGGCCAGCTCAGAGAAGACCGCGAAATTCGTTCCAGCCCCGTCGAAATGGGCTCCCAGGGGCTGCGCATCGCCCGGCCACATAGAGATCTCCCGTCGTCGCGGAGGTGGCCATTCCCAAGGGCAGGAAGATCACACCAAAAGGGAAGGGGTAGTCAGATCAGGCACCGGGCATGTAACTTAGGAGTGCCTAACCTTATGGCCCCCGACCTGCGGGTATGTTGATCTCGAAGGGTTCCCCATGTACGTCTGCATCTGCAACGCGGTCACGGAAGACTCCGTCCACGCGTGCCTTGCACATGGGGCCAAGAGCGTCAAGGAGGTCAAGGACAGGGCCGGCATCAAGCCGGGCTGCGGCTCCTGCACCAAGCGGCTGTGCGCGATGGTCAGCGAGTGGCGGACGGCGTCCGAGCTGATGGACGCCATCACCGGCGGGCCCGCCGGGCTCCAGGAAGTACCGCCGCTCCCCGCCGAAGTGCGAGCCGAAGCGGTCACCGAGCGTCAGGTCGAAGAGGCCGCCTGACGGTTCCCAGGGCGTCAGGTCGGCGAGGCTGCCTGACAGCTCCGCTTTGGCATGTCAATCTGACGACATGCAAGGGGATCCCGAAGTCATCGCGCTGCTCAACGAGCAGCTCACCGCAGAACTCACCGCCATCAACCAGTACTTCCTGCACGCCAAAATGCAGGAGAACTGGGGTCTGCCGAAGCTCGCCCGGTACACCCGGCACGAGTCCATCGACGAGATGAAGCACGCCGAAACCCTCACCGACCGGCTGCTCTTCCTCGAAGCCCTGCCCAACTACCAGAAGCTCAACGCCCTCCGGATCGGTCAGACGATCAAGGAGCAGCTCGAGTCGGACCTCGCCATCGAGCTGGAGGCCGTCACCCGCCTGCGCGGCGGCATCGAGGTCATGCGCGACAAGGGCGACGCGACCTCCGCGCGGATCTTCGAGGAGATCCTGGCGGACGAGGAAGGCCACGTCGACTATCTCGAGACCGAGCTCGAACTGCTCGACCGGCTCGGCGAGCCGCTCTACCTCCAGCGCTACACCGAGGCCAAAGAAGGCTCCTGAGCTGGATTGAGGTTACCTCCGCGTGACAGGCTTGGTCTTTCCCCACAACAGGACGAAGCAGGCGGAGGTACCGTACGCATGGGCGAACACCTTGAGATCGAGCTGAAGTTCGACGCGGCGGCAGAGTTCGCCCTGCCCGATCTGACCGATCTCGCGGCGGTGTCCGACCCGATCGTCCACCAGCTCGAAGCCGTGTATTACGACACCCCGGAGCTGGCCCTGGCCGCCCGGAAGGTGACGTTGCGCCGCCGCACCGGCGGCGGCGACGAAGGCTGGCATCTGAAGCTCCCGGCGGGGCCCGACGCGAAACGCGAACACCGGGCCCCGCTGAGCGACACCCTGCCCGGCTCGCTCCGCTCCCTCGTCACGGCGCACGTGCGGGGGCGGGGGCGGGAGCTCCAGCCCGTCGCGACGCTGTCCACGCGCAGGACCGTCCGGGTGCTGACCACGCCGTCCGGCTCGGCGGAGCTGGCCGACGACCTCGTCACCGGGAGCATCGCCGGCACCGACGGGGAGTCCTCCTGGCGGGAGATCGAGATCGAGCTGCTGTCGGGGCCGCGGGACGGGCTGGCGCCCTTCGGTGAACGGCTGCTCGCGGCCGGGGCGTCGCGGGCCTCGTCGTCGTCGAAGCTGGGACGGTTGCTGGCTTCCCGGCTGACGAAACTTCCCTCCTGGGAAGGGGATTCCGCCGGGGCGGCCATCCTTCGCTATCTGTCGGGACAGGTCGCCGAGGTGCTGGCGAACGATCCGAAGGTGCGGCTGGAGGAGTACGACTCCGTGCACCGGATGCGGGTGGCGGTGCGGCGGCTGCGGAGCGTCCTGAAGTCGGCGCGGCCGCTCCTCGACCGCTCCGGGACCGATCCGCTCCAGCCCGAGCTGGCGTGGCTGGCGGAGGTGCTCGGGGAGGTCAGGGACGCCGAGGTGCTGTACGAGCGGTTCGCCGGACGGCTCGACTCCCTTCCGTCGGCCCCCGCGCTCGCCCCGGCCTGGCTGGAGGCGATCAAGGCCAGGGAGACCTCTGGGTACGACCACATTCGCTCAGAACTGTCCGGGGAACGGTATTTCGCCCTGCTGGACGCGTTGGACGCGCTGCTGACCACGCCGCCGTTGACGAAACGCGCGGGACGTCCGGCCGGCAAGGAGCTGCCGAAGCTGCTGCGCAAGGCGTGGCGGCGCGTCCAGGACGCCCACGCGACGATCGCCTCCGCCCCCACCCCCGAGCTGCGCGACGAAGCCCACCACGACACCCGCAAAGCCGCCAAACGGGCCCGCTACACCGCCGACGCCACCCGCGAGATCCTGTCCGCGCAGGCCAAGACCCTCGCCAAAGCCGCCAAATCGCTACAGGAGGTGCTGGGCCGCTTCCAGGACGGCGTGATCGCGCAGGAGGCGCTGCTGGCCGCCGTCCCCGCCTCCCACCAGGACGCGTTCCTCCTGGGCACCCTCTACGGGCTGGAACGCGCCGAGGTCGCCACCGCGCTGTCCGAGGTCTCCGCCGCCTGGACGGCCGCCCAGGCGCAGGCCCTGCCCGTCCTCTGACCGCCGCCCCCGCCCCCTACCCGCCTGAAGGAGCCCTGACGTGCCGTCCCCGACCTCCCCGGACGCCCCGACCCCCGCCGCGGACCGCACGCAGGAGTCCGAACGCGCGGCGGCCCTGGAAG
>NZ_BAAGZI010000336.1:0-6589 GCF_054778695.1 Actinocorallia lasiicapitis | reverse complement strand
GGCGGCCTCCTCGCCGATCTCGACCGCGAGCTCGGGACCGATCTCGAGCAGGACGTCCATCACCACGTCGGCGACGACGTCCACGACCGAGTCGAGCGCCACGTTGGTCGCCGCCTGCGCCAGCGAGGTGCGCACCGCCCGCTCGGTGAGGCCCACCCAGGTCGAGGTGGTCGCCCTGGTCAGGGGGTTGCGGACGGCGAAGCGGCGGGCGGCCCGCGACAGCGGGTGGTTGGCGGCCTGTCCTGCGACGCCCAGCGCCGTCGCGGTGACGCCGAGCGCGGTGGAGGTGAGCACGTTGGCCTCGGCCGCGGTGACGATGTCGGCGACGGCCCGTTCGGCCAGCGAGGTCGCGATCCGCTGGGCCGCGATCTGCGTGGCCTGCTCGACCGGGCCCTTCACCGCCGGCAGTTCCAGCGCCCATTCCAGGCCGATCCGGGCGGCGCCGACCACCCCGTCCCTGGCCAGGCCGCGCACGGGTGCGGCGATGGCCAGGCCGAGATCGACCATGTCGGTCACCTCGTCGCGCACTCCGGACGTGTCCACGGGGTCACGGTAACCAGTGGGCGGGCGGCCGCCATAGTGTCCAGGGGCAGTCTTCGCGTCACGGGGCCGTGAGGCCGGTCACCCGATCGTCTATCGGTGGGATTATCTGCCAGCGGACCTTTTGGTACCGTGGAGGTATGCCGAACGTCCAGTCGCCGGTCACCGACCTGACCTTCCTGCTCATGCACGCGGCTCACGTGCTCAACACCGAGCTCACCGCCGCCCTGGAGCAGCTCGGGCTGATGCCGCGCGGCCTGTGCGTGCTGCAGGTCGCCCAGGACGGCGAGCTGACCCAGATCCAGCTCGCCGAGCGCTGCGACCTCGACAAGACGACCATGGTCGTCACCCTGGACGACCTGGAGCGGCGCGGCCTCGCCGAACGCCATCCCTCCCCCACCGACCGGCGGGCCCGGATCGTCAAGGTCACCGACGCCGGCCGCGCGATGGTCGTGCGCGGCGAGCGGATCGTCACCGACATCCATGACGAGGTGCTGGACACGCTGCCCGCCGAGGAGCGCGAGGCGTTCCTGTCGGCGCTGCGGCGGCTGTCGAAGGGGCGGCTGGCCAGCACGGCGTCCTGCGAGAAGACGGTACGGCGCAGGAACGCCCGCTGACCCTCCCCGAATTCATCTATAAATAGATCGTCTCCCTCTAGATAATCTGCTAAGGTCCGTCCTATGACGGATCCTTTCAAGCACGCCCCCGAACCCCCCGCACCGGCCTCCGGAGACCGGTCCCGATGGCTGGCCCTGATCGTGCTGTGCACCGGGATGCTCATGATCATCCTTGACGCGACGATCGTGAACGTCGCGCTCCCGGCGATCCAGAACGACCTCGACTTCACCCAGGCGGGGCTCGCCTGGGTGGTCAACGCCTACCTGATCAGCTTCGGCGGTCTGCTGCTCCTGGCCGGCCGGATGGGCGACCTGGTCGGCGGAAAACGAGTCTTCCTCACGGGTCTGACAGTTTTCACGGTCGCGTCGCTGCTGTGCGGTCTGGCCACCGAGCAGTGGATGCTGATCGCCGCCCGGTTCCTGCAGGGCGCGGGCGGTGCGCTGACCTCGGCCGTCAGCCTCGGCATGATCTTCACACTGTTCACCGAGCCGGGTGAGCGCGCCCGGGCGCTCGGCATCTTCAGTTTCGTGGCCTCCGGTGGCGCGTCCATCGGCGTGTTCGCGGGCGGAGTGCTCACCGAGACCCTGAGCTGGCACTGGATCTTCTTCGTGAACATCCCGATCGGCGCGGCCGTGATGGTCCCCGCGATCCGGGTGCTCAGCTCCTCGCGCGGGCTCGGCCTGCGGACCGGCGCGGACGTGCCGGGCGCCGTCCTGGTGACCTCCTCGCTGATGCTCGGTGTGTTCACCATCGTCAAGGCCGCCGACTACGGCTGGGGCTCGGCCCGCACGCTGGTGCTCGGCGCGGTCTCGATCGTGCTGCTGGTGCTGTTCGTGGCCCGTCAGGCCACCGCCCGCACCCCGCTGCTGCCGCTGCGCCTGTTCCGCTCCAAACTGCTGTCCGGCGCCAACGCGACCATGTTCTTCATGGTCGCTCCGATGTTCGGTTTTCAGTTCTTCGTCGCGTTGTATCTGCAGCGGGTGCTCGGGTTCAGCGAGTTCGAGACCGGCGCGGGCTTCCTGCCCATCACCGTGATGATCGGCGCGTTCTCGCTGTCGTTCGCGGCGAAGCTGGCCGCGCGGTTCGGCCACTACCCGGTGATCGTCTCCGGGCTCGCGCTGGTGGCCGTCGGCAACGCCCTGTTCCTGCGGGTGCCGGTCGGCGGGTCGT
This sequence comes from Actinocorallia lasiicapitis, assembly GCF_054778695.1. Classification (NCBI taxonomy): domain Bacteria; kingdom Bacillati; phylum Actinomycetota; class Actinomycetes; order Streptosporangiales; family Thermomonosporaceae; genus Actinocorallia; species Actinocorallia lasiicapitis. Next base: position 4,261 of record NZ_BAAGZI010000336.1, on the reverse strand, counting down.
TCCTCGTGGACGTCATGCCCTCGATGGTCCTCATGGGCGCCGGGCTCGGCGTGGTCTTCCCCAACATCGCCGGGCTGGCGATGGCGGGCGCGCGTCCCGAGGACACGGGGGCGGCGTCCGGCCTGCTCAACACCGTCCAGCAGGTCGGCGGGGCGCTCGGACTGGCGTCGCTGGCCTCGCTGGCGGCCACCAGGACCGCGGACCTGACCGCGTCGCGGCACACGGTGAACGAGTCGCTGGTCGGCGGGTTCCATCTGGCGTTCGCGATCTCCACCGGGCTCGCGGTGGCCGGTCTGCTCGTCGCCGTGTTCACGCTGCGCGGTTCCGGTCAGGGCGCGGGCGCGAGCGAGGAGCCGAAGGTCCTCGTCCACTAGCGTGACGGGATGAGCAATCTCGAGACCGACCCGTCCGTGACGGTGTGCGGCGGCACCGCAGAGGTGTCCGCCGCGCCCGTGCGGGAGCTGCTTCCCGCCAAGGAGGTGCTGCTCGGGCGGAGCCCCGTGCGGCGGCTCCTGCCCACGCTGGGCCGGCGGATGGTCGGGGCCTGGTGCTTCCTCGACCACTACGGGCCCGATGACGTCGCCGACGAGCCCGGGATGCAGGTCGCGCCGCACCCGCACACGGGGCTGCAGACCGTCAGCTGGCTGCACGCCGGCGACGTGCTGCACCGCGACAGCCTCGGCAGCCTCGCCACGGTGCGTCCCGGCGAGCTGGGACTGATGACGGCCGGGCGCGGGATCGCGCACTCCGAGGAGTCGCCCGTCCCCCACCAGCGGTTCCTGCACGGGGCGCAGCTCTGGGTGGCGCTCCCCGACGAGCACCGGCACACCGCCCCGGCCTTCGCCCACCACACCGAGCTGCCCGTGGTCACCGCGCCGGGCGTGCGCGCGACGGTGTTCCTGGGCGAACTGGACGGCGCGGTCTCCCCCGGCCGGGTGTTCACACCGCTGACCGGCGCGGACGTCGCGGTCGCGGCGGGCACGCGCACGGCGCTCCCGCTGGAGGCCGACTTCGAGTACGCGGTCCTGGCGATGTCGGGGGACGTCCGGGTGGACGGCGCCGAAGCCCCGATCGGGCGGCTGGTCTATCTGGGCTGCGGCCGGGACGCGCTGCCCGTCGAGGCGGGGACGGACGCCCGGCTGATCCTCATCGGCGGGGTGCCGTTCGAGGAGAAGATCGTCATGTGGTGGAACTTCGTGGCCCGCACCGGAGCGGAGATCGCCGAGGCGCGCCGAGGCTGGAACGCCGCCGAGGAGCTGTTCGGCGAGGTTCACGGCTACGACGGCGCCCGGATCGAGGCGCCCGCGCTCCCCGATCTGCCGCTCAAGGCCAGGGGCCGCGAACGCTGACCGCCGCGATGGCCGGATCTTGGTGTTCGGCCGGGTCTTCCTTCGCCCGGGCCCGGGCAGGGCTCTCCGTATGGATCCCGCGCACACCGGCCCAGGCGAGGACGGCTACTCGCCCGGCCGCTCCCCCGGCTACGACCGGGACCGCGACGCCTCCGACGAGTACGTCGAGGACGAGGAGGCGCTGCTGTCGCCCGAGCCCGAGCCGGACGCCCCGTAGACAGCTCCTCGGTGTGGCTCAGCCGTCGTAGCGGCGGCGCAGTTCCTCCCATTCGGGGGGCGGCCCCGGCAGGTCGGCGGTGGTCGGCGGGGTGTGCAGCGACTGGAGCAGCAGGTGCAGATAGCGGCGGCGGAGCCCGCCGGTCCGGTCGGCGTCGGCCACGGTGACGGTCTGGAGCTGCTCGAAGATCAGCGAGAGGTCGGCGACGTTGACGTCGCCGCGCAGCACCCCGGCCTCCTGGCTCCGCTCGACGATCCGCTGGGTCAGCAGATACGCCTGGTAGCCGGCCTGGTTCAGTTCCTCGGTGGCGGTGAAGGCGCCGGCCAGCCGGCGGGTCAGCGACGCGGCGCCGCCGTCGACGCAGCGCTCCATGAACCCGGCGAACGACGCCCACGGATCGTCCTGGTCGGCCAGCGCGGCCTCGGCCTCGCCGATGTACCGGTGCAGCCCGTCGAGCGCGAGCTTCTGCAGCAGCTCGTCCTTGCTCTTGTACCGCCGGTACAGCGCGCTGATCCCGACGCCCGCGTGCTCGGCGACGGCGGCGATCGGCGCCCCGGGATCGGCCAGGAAGACACTGCGAGCCGACTCCAGAATCACCTGGTCATTACGCGCCGCTTCGGCCTTACGACCACTGAGCCCGGTCATCGCACACCCTCCCACACTGGAACGAACCATTCCGTTCTAGAATACTGGAACAGAACACAACGTTCCGCAAGCCGCCGTGCGGGTTCAGCGCGGGGTCAGTCCCACCAGAAGGACCAGGCGTTGCGGCCGGCGATCTCCTTCGCGTACGCCTCGAGGGTGCCGGCGCCCTGGGTGATGGTGTCGGGGCAGAACGCCCAGTGTTCGGCGGCGACGTGCAGGGCGTGCTCGTGGCTGCGCGGCGGCGCGGCCACGCTGAACTCCAGCGTGTTGAAGCCGACGCGGACCAGGCGGACCCCGAACCGCTCCTCCCAGCTCCGCACCACGGAGGCGAGCGGCGCGGTCCACTGGTTGTGGTTGAGCGCGCCCTGCCAGCCCATGACGGCCAGCGCGTCGGCGCTGCGCCGGGCGGCGACCAGCCCGAGCAGCGTGGTGGAGCCGTCGGCGAGCTCCCGGGCGTACCAGTCGGCGACGACGTTGGGCGCGGCCATCTGCTCGCCGCGCGGCGCGAGGCCCGGGCAGTACTTGCCGAACGGGGTGAGGTCCTCGAAGTCGTCGCCGTACCGCAGCCGCGGCTCGATCATGTCGGCCCACACCTCGGCCATGAACATGGCCGGGTCGTAGACCGTGATCTCCGTTTCGGGTTCGGGCGCGACCTGCCCCGCCGACCACGGCTGCGCGGACTCGTCCAGCAGCAGCGGCCACAGCCCCGAGTAGGGGTGTTCGGCCTGGAGTTTCGACCAGAGCTCGCCGCTGACACCCTCGTCGCTCAGCCAGAACGCCGGCCGGGTGATGACATGGTCGCGCCGGTACTCCCGGTCGGGCCAGACCACGGCCCCTTCGGGCAGCGCGACATTAAGGGTGCGGCCGGCCCCGCCGTCAGCGAAAAGCCGATACACCCCGGCCGGCAACGCCCTGCCGCGCCGGTGATCGTCCATGACCTCGACCACTCCGAGCTCCGCGAATTTGACCCATCCTATGCAGGATCCTGGCGCATTGATCAATGTTAGTGCCACCCGGGCGCCGGATGCGGCGGGTCCGCGACTTCTCATGGGACGATCAGGGGCGTGACGGCCGAAGTGAGAACCCTGACCGAACTGCCGGGACGCCGGGTCCTGACCAAAGAGATCTGGCTGGTGTTCGGGGTCTCGCTGGGCATGTCGGGGCTGTCGGCGTTCATCTCGTTCGTCGGCTCGGTGACCGCGTCGAAGGCGCTGAACGACCAGACGGCGTCGCTGGTCACCGACGCCGTGCCGGGCCGTCCGTGGCTCGGTCTGGCCTGGCAGCTCTTCTACGTGTTCAACGCGGTCGTGCCGGTGGCGCTGGTCGCGTACTTCCTGGGCCGGAGCGGCGAACCGATCCGCAGAACCCTCGGCGTGTCGTGGTGGCCGAGCGGCCGTGACTGGCTGCGCGGCGCGGCCGTCGCGGCGTTCATCGGCGGTTCCGGGCTGGTGCTGTATCTGGCGGCCCGGAACTTCGGGGCGAATCTGACGGTCGTGCCGTCGGCGCTCGGCGACGTGTGGTGGCGGCTGCCGGTGCTGGTCCTGTCGGCGTGGCAGAACGCTGTCGTCGAGGAGATCATCGTCCTGGGGTATCTGCTGCACCGGCTCGACCAACTCGGCTGGGCGGCGTGGAAGGCCGATCTGACCAGCGCGGCCGTGCGCGGCAGCTACCACCTCTACCAGGGGCTCGGCGGGTTCTTCGGCAATCTGGTGATGGGGTTGATCTTCGCCAGGCTGTACCGGCGGTGGGGCCGCGCGATGCCGCTGCTGGTCGCGCACGGGCTGATCGACACGGTCGCGTTCGTCGGGTGGGTGGCGCTCGCCGGGAAGGTCTCCTGGCTGCCCGGAAGCTGACGGGCGGCACGCGAAGGGCGCCGAAAAGGGTTTGCGCGGCGGCGGTCCGCCGCTGGACGATCCGCTGCCATGACCTCGGTGATCCTGGGCGGAATGCTCGCCGGTTTCGGAGTGGCCGTGCCGGTCGGCGCGATCGGCGTGCTGATCGTCACGCTGACCGCGCGGACGGGCCTGCGGGTGGGCGCCGCGGCCGCCGC
>NZ_BAAGZI010000335.1:0-6616 GCF_054778695.1 Actinocorallia lasiicapitis | reverse complement strand
TGCCCGGGGCCGGGGGGAGGTAGGAGTTGTGGGGCTCGGGAGGGGGGGCGGGGGGAAGGATCCGGGCGGGGAGGCCGAGGAGGGCGGGGCGGGGGTCGCCGCCGCCGCGGAGCTGGTGCAGGAACCAGGAGGGCAGGAGCGCCTGGAGAGGGTGGCCCAGATCGACGGCCAGCCACCAGTCCGGTTCGGGCCAGGCGGCGGCGAGGTCGGCGAAGCGCAGGCGGAGCGAGTGCCGGAAGGCGGGGCCCAGGCAGGAGCGCATCGTGTCGGTCGACGTGTAGACCAGCACATGGGTGCGGGTGTCGAACTCGCGTGTCGGCCAGCTCGGCTGGGCCGTGTTGGCCAGCACCTGCTCCGCCGTCTCGGGCGCGAGCGGGACCACCAGCTCGGCTGCGGCGAGCGCCCGGAAGTAGTCCTCCGGGTCACCGGCTATCAGCGCGTCGGCCAGACGTCGCTCCAGCTCGGTCACGGGCTGCCATTCCTCGGCCACGTTCAGCACTCCTCGGACGGGCTACGGACCTGTCTACGCTACATGTCGGAAGTGTCAGTTACATGCGTCCGCCGACGGTGCGCAATCATGGGACCCCAACGGAGTACTTCCCGGGAGGTTCCATGCACGCGGGTAGGACGGCACCGGCTTGGACGGTACGGCTCTCGGTCGTGATTGTCGCAGCGTCCCTGTCCGGTTGTGGCGTCATCGGCGGCATGACCGGCAACAAGGCGGAGGTCTGCGACCGGGCGAATGAGGCGTTCACCACGTTCGGCGGGCAGCTCGCGACGCTCCCGCCCACCGAGAACGCCGCCTGGACGAAGGCCGCCGACGACTTCGCCACCACCCTCGACTCCCTGGCCGCCACCGCAGAGGACTCCACCCTCAAATCGACGCTCGCCGACTTCGCCTCCGCCTGGCGCCAGGCCGCCCCGCCCCTGACCGCCACCGGCGACGTCACCCAGCTCACCACGCTCCTCAAATCCCAGCCCTCCTCCCTGGGCACCACCTGCTCCTGACACCCACGAAGCTACCCACCCCCACTGACACTTCGCCCCCACGCCCGAAACGCCCCGATCCACATCCAGACAATCCCTGACGTAACCCTCCGAGGCCCGCTGGGACGATGCTGCGATGAGCAGCCCCGGATACCGCGTCCGCCGCGCGTCCGCCTCGGATCTGGACGCCGTCCGAACGGTCCTGTCCGAGAACCGGCCCGTCCGCCCGCCCCGGCCCGAGCCCCCACGGGAGCCCTCGACCGAAGAGATCGCGACGTGGGAACGTATGGCGGCCACCCCGGGTCTGACCGTCTACCTGGCCGAGTCCGGCGGTGAGCCGGTCGGGACCGCCAGCATGACGCTGCTGCCGCACCTCACCTACGGTTGCCGCCCGAGCGCCCTCATCGAAGCCGTCGTCGTCACCTACGCCCACCGGCGGCTCGGCGTCGCCACCCGGCTTCTCTCACGGGCGCTCGACGACGCCCGGGCGGCGTCCTGCTTCAAGATCCAGCTCCTATCCCACAAACGGCACGCGGACGACGGAGCGCACGGCCTCTACCGTTCCCTCGGCTTCGCTCCGGAGGCCGAAGGCTTCCGCCTCTATCTCGACCGATGACCGCGAGCCGCCAGGACCGCTTCTCAGCCCCCAGAAACGCGGCCGGCCCCCTCCGAAGCGGAGAGGGCCGGGCAGGCTCAGGTGGGTGAGTCCTCGCGGGGCAGGGCGGGTTGTGGTGGAACCTCCTGGTTGCGTTGGGGCTGCGGGTCGGCGCCGTCCTGCGGGTTCGGATCGGGCTGGTCGCCGTTGCCCGGGCCACCGTCGTTCGGGTCGGGCGGAAGCGACGGCTCCGGATCGGTGGACGGCTCCTGCGACGGCACGTCAGGCGTGGCGGGGACCGACGGGGGAGCGGTGGACGGCGCCTGGCTGGGCTGCTCCGTCGGCCGGTCGGACGGCCGGTCGTTCTGCCCGTCGTCGCCGTAGTAGCCCGAGTACACGCTCTCGGACGGCTCCGGGAAGTCCACGACCGGAAGATCCTTGACGGCGTCCGACATGTAGTCGCGCCAGATCGTCGCCGGGGCCGCACCGCCGTAGGACGAGTAGCCGGGGATCACCAGCGGCTTGAGCCTGTACTTGGGCTTGCCGTGGAAGATGTTCACCGCGGTGGCGATCTGCGGAACGTAGCCGTTGTACCAAATGCTCGAGCCGAACTCGGCGGTGCCGGTCTTGCCCGCGGACTCGCGGTCGTCGAGCTGCGCCCGGGAACCGGTGCCGCTCTCGACGACCTTGCTCATCGCGTAGGTGGCGTCGCCCGCGACCTCTTCGCTGACGGCTCGGACGCCCTTCTCGACGATCTTCTTCTTCTTGTTGTTCCGGTCCGTGATCTCCTTGATCACGTGCGGCTTGTAGTACACGCCGCCGTTGGCGAAGGTCGCGTAGCCGGCGGCCTGCTGGACCGTGGTGAGTGACGCGGTGCCGAGCGGGTAGGAGCAGGTCTGGTTGAGCTTGGTGCCGGCCGTGTCGACCGGCGCCGTCAGCTCCTCAGCGGGCAGTCCGAACTTCTCTGCGACCTCGGTGACGGTGTCGGCGCCGATGTCCTGGTTGAGCCGGGCGAACGCCGTGTTCGACGATTTGGCCGTCGCCCGTACCAGATTGATCTCGCCGAGCGAACCCTCGCTACCGTCGTTGTTGATCGGCTTGGGGACGCCCTTGCAGTAGAACGGCTGGTTGCCGCTGATGGTGTCCGTCAGCTTCATGCCGTTGTCGAGGGCGGCGGCCAGCACGTACGGCTTGAAGCCGGAACCGGCCTGGTTCTTCTCACTGAAGGAGTTGCTGAACTGCTTCTTCAGATAGTCGCGCCCGCCGTAGAAGCCGATGACTTCGCCGTTGGAGGTGTCGACGGAGACCAGGCCGACCTCCTGCTCCTTCGGCATGTTCCTGGTGACGTTCTCGACGGCCCGCTGCGCCGCCTCCATCTTGGCCTTCTGGTAGGTCGTGGTGACCTTGAGCCCGCCCAGCGCGATCGTCTCGTCGCTGTACCCGCGCCGCCGCAGCTCGTTGTTGGCGGCGACGACCATGTAGCCGTTCTGCCCGCCGTAGATGTTCTTGAGATCCTGCTTCTTGATCTTGGGGAACTTGGTCTTCGCGGCCTCGTCGGCGGTGACGTTCCCGGCGGCGACCATGCCGTTCAGCACGTACTGCCAGCGCTCCTGCGCCGACGCCCTGGTCTTGGCGTTGACGTTCTGGTAGACGCTCGGCTGCTGGATCGCGGCCGCGAGGAAGGCGCTCTCGGACGCGGTGAGGCTCTTGGCGTCCTTCTTGAAGTAGGCCTGCGACGCGGCCTGGATGCCGTAGGAGTCACGTCCGAAGTAGATCGTGTTCAGATACTGCTCCATGATCCAGTCCTTGTCCTTGGACTGGCCGACCTTCAAGGAGACCATGACCTCCTTGAGCTTGCGGGTGACGGACCGCTCCTGGCTGAGGCCCCGGTAGTAGTTCCGGACCATCTGCTGGGTGATCGTCGACCCGCCCTGCACCTGGCCGCCGGAGACGGTCGACCAGAACGCGCGGAGGGTGCCGGAGAAGGAGACTCCGGGGTCGGAGTAGAAGCTGCGGTTCTCGGCGGAGATCACGGCCTGCTGCATGTACTTCGACACCTGGGCGAGCTTCACCGGCTGGCGATTGGTGCCCACCTCCGCGATGACGGTCTTGCCGTCCGCGTAGTAGTAGGTGTTGAGCTGCTTGCGCGCGTCGAACTGGGCGCCGTCCGGCACCGGTGTCAACACGTAGGCGATCGCGAAACCGATGACGCCGACACCCAGGAAGCCGAGGACCCCGTAGGCGGCCCGGCGGAGGACGCGGTTCTTGCGCCCGCCGGTCGGCTTGGCGTCGGCCTCAGTATTCTCGCTCAAAGTGCCCCCGTTACCTTTCCGTGACACTTGACCCTACCTGAGGGTCGGCACACATCTGCCAGCTTTGGAAGGGCTTTGGAGCGTGCGACAGTGCGCCCCTACACAGACGTCCGAACCGAGCGGAAAGTTGCCCTCGACGCCGGATCCGGTCGACATCACCGAGATGGGCGGCCGGATACCAGACTGCTCCCTCCGGGGCCCGCAGTCCATCAGGGACACGCCGACGGGTGCGCCGCACATGCCGCGGGGGCGGCCGATCCCGCTGGATCGGCCGCCCCCGGGCGGAAGCGAGGCGGTCAGGCCGCGGCGAGGACGTCCACGACGAACACCAGCGTGTCGGTGCCCTTGATCTTGGCGCCGGCGTTGCCTTCCTTGCCGTAGCCGAGGTCCGGCGGGATCACGATCATCACGCGGCTGCCGGCCTTGACGCCGACGAGCGCCTGGTCCCAGCCCTTGACGACCTTGCCGGTGCCGATCTCGAACGGCGCCGGGGACTTGCGGTCCCAGCTCGAGTCGAACTTGGAGTTGTCGCGCCAGATGTGGCCCTCGTAGTTCGCGACCACGGTCTGCGCGGTCTTGACCTCCGCGCCGGTGCCCTGGATCAGGGTCTTGACGACGAGTTCCTTGGGAGCGTCCTTGCCCTTGGGGATCTCGAAGCCGGGGGCCTCGCCGTCCTTCTTCGGGTCGGTGATCGTCGGCAGGTTCGCGTCGTTCACCGGGGTGATCTTGCCCTTGACGGGGTTGTCCTTGGCGAGCACGTCGACCACGAAGACGAGGTTGTCGGTCGCCTTCAGGCCCATCTGCTGGGACGCCTGCGGGTCGAGGCCCTTGCCGTCCATGGTCACCAGGAAGCGCTCACCGACCCGGACGCTGTTCAGCACCGAGTCCAGAGCCTTGAGCCCGGTCTCCTCGCCGATCTTCACGGGCGTGAACGGCATCCCGGTCTGCTGGTTGACTTCCTTGTACTTGCCCTGGGGCTCGGACTTCTTGGCGCCCGTCCACTTGTAGGACGAGAAACCGAGGTAGGCCGTCTCGCCCTTGGGCAGGACGTCGCCGGTGCCTGCGATCAGCACCTTGGACGTGGTGCCCTTGAACGGCGCGATCTCCGGGAACGTGACCTTCGGCTCGGCACCGAAAGCACCCGTCACCTTGAAGCTCTCGCTCGGCCTGGTCAGGGCGTACGCGGTGTAGCCCGCGCCGCTCAGCACCGCGGCGACCAGCACGAAGATCGTCGAGTTGACGATCCGTTTCTTGCGCAGATCGGCCTTGTTGGCGGGCCGCTTCAGGGAGCCTTTGCCCCGGTTGATGCCATGCGGAGTGAAGTCCGTCCGGCTGATGTCCCGCGCGCTCGGCAGCTTCACGCTGGGCGTCTTCTCGTTCTCCGACATGGTCCTCTGGTTTCCGGTTCGACGGCATCTAAGGCAAGGCGGTGCGGGGTCACTCTCGCACCTGACCCCTAAGAAGGCAGTGAAATCGCCCCCAAAATACCGGAGGCCCCGTACCGGTGCGAGCACTGGACGCCACCGGCGAACCAGCCCCATATCGTGCTGTGCGAGCCCGGCGTTGTGCCTTACACTCGGGGCCGCGACAGATGCGCCCATAGCTCAGCTGGATAGAGCAACGGACTTCTAATCCGTCGGCCGGGGGTTCGAATCCCTCTGGGCGCGCCGCTTCCGGGCCCCTGCGACCGTTGTAACGGCGCAGGGGCCTCATTCGTTCCCAGGGGCCTCTGATCTTTGATCGTGGTGTCCGAAAACCGCCAGTGGCACTCGGTGGGGGAGCGCAGACTGGAGGGGTGAGAGACGAGGAGAGCTGCTACCAGGCCGTCCGCAGCCGGGACGGCCGGTTCGACGGCGCGTTCTTCACCGGCGTCGTGACGACCGGGATCTACTGCCGTCCGTCCTGCCCCGCGACCACGCCCAAACGGGAGAACGTCCGGTTCTACCCCAGCGCGGCGGCCGCGCAGGGGGCCGGGCTGCGCGCCTGCAAACGGTGCAGGCCCGACGCGGTCCCGGGGTCGGCGGAGTGGCATTTCCGGGGCGACGTCGTGGCCAGGGCGATGCGGCTGATCGGCGACGGGGTGATCGACAGGGAGGGGGTCGGGGGGCTGGCGGCACGGCTGGGGTTCAGCGCGCGGCAGGTCCAGCGGCAGCTCACGGCGGAGGTCGGGGCCGGTCCGGTGGCCCTCGCCAGGGCGCAGCGCGCGCATTCGGCGCGGGTGCTGCTGCAGACGACGGCGCTGCCGGTGACGGACGTCGCGTTCGCCGCGGGGTTCGCGAGCGTCCGGCAGTTCAACGAGACGATCAGGGAGATCTACGCGCTGACCCCCAGCGAGGTGCGGCGGACCGGCGGACCGGCCCTGAGCGCCGAGGCGGGCGTGCCGCTGCGGCTCGCCTACCGGGGCGCCTACGCGGCCAGGGAGATCTTCGACTTTCTGGCGCGGCGTGCCCTGACCGGGGTCGAGGAGGTCGTCGGCGAGCCCGGCGCACGGACCTACCGGCGGACGCTGCGGCTGCCGCACGGCGCCGGGTTCGCCGCCGTCCACGAGGACCACGGCGGCAGGGGCTGGCTCGACTGCACCCTCCAGCTCGCCGACCTCAAGGATCTGACGGCCGCGACCCAGCGGATCAGGAGCCTGTTCGACCTCGACGCCGACCCGGACGCCGTCGCCGAGCATTTCGCGCCGGATCCGGTGCTCGGGCCGCTGGCCGCGGCAGCCCCC
>NZ_BAAGZI010000334.1:0-6672 GCF_054778695.1 Actinocorallia lasiicapitis | reverse complement strand
CCGATGACCATCGAGCTGGGTATGCCCGCCCCCGCCGTCCGGCCGCGGCCCCGCAGATCGTCCCGGCGGCTGGACGTCGGCGGGGTCCCGGTCGGCGGCGGCGCGCCGGTGTCGGTGCAGTCGATGACCACGACCCTGACCGCCGACGTGAACGCCACCCTCCAGCAGATCGCCGAACTGACCGCGGCGGGCTGCCAGATCGTCCGGGTTGCCTGCCCGTCCCAGGACGACGCCGACGCCCTGACGGCCATCGCCGCCAAATCCCCGATCCCGGTGATCGCCGACATCCATTTCCAGCCGCGCTACGTCTACCAGGCGATCGAGGCGGGCTGCGCGGCCGTCCGGGTCAATCCGGGCAACATCAAACGCTTCGACGACCAGGTCAAGCAGATAGCGAAGGAGGCCCATGGCGCGAAAACCCCCATCAGAATCGGCGTGAACGCCGGCTCGCTCGACAAGCGCCTCCTCTCGAAATACGGACGGGTCACTCCGGAGGCGCTCGTCGAGTCCGCTCTGTGGGAGTGTTCGCTGTTCGAGGAGCACGGCTTCACCGACATCAAGATCTCGGTGAAGCACCACGACCCGCTGACCATGATCGAGGCGTACCGGCAGCTCGCCGCCCGCTGCGACTACCCGCTCCATCTGGGCGTCACCGAGGCGGGGCCGCCGCCGCAGGGCACCATCAAGTCCGCGGTCGCGTTCGGGGTGCTGCTGCACGAGGGGATCGGCGACACCATCCGGGTCTCCCTCACCGCCGACCCGGTCGAGGAGGTCAAGGCGGGGCAGCAGATCCTCGCCAGCCTCGGCCTGCGCCGCCGCCAGCTCGAGATCGTCTCCTGCCCCGGCTGCGGCCGGCTCCAGGTCGACCTCTACACGCTCACCGCCCGGGTGCAGGCCGCGTTCGACGGGTTCCCGCATCCGCTGCGCGTGGCCGTCATGGGCTGTGTCGTCAACGGCCCCGGCGAGGCCCGCGAAGCCGATCTCGGCGTCGCCAGCGGCAACGGCAAAGGCCAGATCTTCGTCCGCGGCCGGATCGTGGCGACGGTCCCGGAATCCCGCATCGTCGAGGCGCTCCTGGACGAGGCGCTGAAGCTCACCGCCGAAGAGGACCGAGCCGAAGAGGACTGAAGGGGGGAGGACGCGGCCGGGTGCTCCCGGCTTCCGGCCGCGTCCCGCTCAGGCCAGGCGGAACAGCAGCAGCCTGGTCTCCACGGCATGGTCGCGCCAGGCGCGGAACAGCCGTGCGTGGATCAGTTCCGACTCCGCCAGCCGTCCGCCGCCGATCGGCGACGGCAGCCCGCGGGCCACCCGGTCGCGCTCGGCCGCCGTCCACGCCATGGACTGGATCCAGAACTCCGCGACCTCGTCGGTGACGTCCACGTCGCTCTCCAGGGCGAACCCGGCGGCCCCGGCGGCGGAGACGTACTCGGGGACCGTGCCGAGGCGGGTCTTGTAGTAGCCGTCCAGGAAGCCCGCCAGCTCGGGACGGCGGACGAAATGCTCCTGGATCCCGACCCGCGCGCCGGGCACCAGCGCCCCGGCCAGGACGGCGAACAGCCGCTCCCGGTCCATGTAGCCGGAGCTCTCGATCGCCACGGCGCTGGTGTAGGCGCGGCGGACGGCCAGCGTGTGGACGTCGCCGTGGAGCGGGGTCACCCGGCCCGAGAGACCGGCCTCCCCGGCGAACCGCGCGATGATCGGCACATGCTCGCCGGTGACGGTCAGCGCGGTGACCTCGGCGCCGTACTCGCCGGCCCACAGCAGCGAGCCGCCTCCCAGCCCGCAGCCGATGTCGAGCAGCCGGCCCGGAGGTGCCTCCTCGAAGCCCCACAGGGCGGCGGCGCGGTGCAGGACGGCCCGCTGGGAGGCGACGAGCCGGTCCTTGATCTCCTCCTGCGGCACCCACGTGCTCAGCGGGGTGTCGAAGGTCCCCAGATGGAAGTGGACCTCGGGCCCTGGGCCGTACTTGTGGAGGATCTCGGTGGTCTTCCGCGAGTAGTACCGCGGCACCTGGTCCGCTTCGAAGGTCCGGGTTCCGTCCATGGAAGCCTCCTTTCGTGGCTGGGCCGCCCCTACTGGGCGTGCCGGGCGGACTTGAGTTCCCAGGCGAGCTCGCCGGCCATCCAGATCCGCAGCCCCCACAGGAAGGCGTCCACCGACGCCCGGACGTCGGGGGCGACGCCCAGCTCGTCGAGGATCCGCGGCATCCGCGCCGCGCAGTCCTCGAAGTGCCGGGTCCTGCGGGTCGCGAGCTCGTTGACGATCCGCACGGCGGCGGGCAGGTCGTGCGCGAAGAGCCGGTTGACGATGAGCACGGCGTTGCCGAGTTCGCCTTCGCGTTCCACCTCGCGGTGGTAGGAGATGATGTCGTTGCGGAGCGCCACGCCGTCGCCGGCCGCGCAGATCAGCTCGAGCATCGGCCGCGAGTTCAGCAGCCAGGCGGGCAGCCCGCCCTGGAGCGCGCACCGGTGCATGGCCATGCTGTGCCACCAGCCGACCGCCTGCCGTCGTGTCTCGAAGTAGTCGATCAGGTCGGGCATCTCGCCGCGCTTGATGTTCGACACCTCCCAGGAGAAGGCGTCGAACATGAACTTCATGGTCTGGAAGAGATCCTGCAGCACCTCGGGGGAGACCACCGCCGCGGCGCGGCTCCAGACGTCCAGGAGCGCCCGCTGCACGGGGTCGCCGGGCACGGGCAGTTCCGGCGGCGGGAGCGGCAGCGCGATCGCGGGCATACACGCCGCGATCCGCGCCACGTAGCGGCGGGCGCCCGCCAGGTCGAGGTCCGGGTTGAACCCCTGGGCGAACAGGTCGTCCACATAGAACCCGATCACGTACAGCCCGGCGATGAGCTCCAGCTCCGCCGGGGGAGCGGTGGGGTGGGTGACGGCGACCATCGCGGCGTAGTCGGTCGCCTCGAACTGCGTCCTGCTCCAGACGGGCGCGCCGGAGACCTCGTGGTCGAGGAAGCCCATCCGCTCCGTCCACGCGCCGATCCGGGGGCGCAGCCACGCCAGATGCGGGCTCTCCCCGGTCGGGAAAGGCATGAAGAACGCGGGCAGCGGGAACCGGGCGGCGGTGCCGTCGTCCGGGACGGCGGGGGTGCCGGGCTCGCCGTCGAGCAGGGCGCGCAGCCCGGCGAGATACCGTTCGACGGTCCGCCGGTGCGGGTGCTCGAGCCCGATCTGCTCGAACAGCTCGGGAAGTTCGGCGGCGGAGATCCGGTCGAACAGCTCCAGCCGCGAGTGCAGCAGGTTTCCGGTCGCCGCCGGATGGTCGCCGCCCAGCGCGGCCGCCACGACCGCCGGGTAGGCGGCGGCGCCGCACGGCACGGACCGTCCGTCGAGGTCCGCGCGCAGCTCCCCGACGTCGGCGACGACCCGTGCGGCCGTGCGGAGCTGCCGGAGCTCGGTGAGCCCCATCGGCAGTTCGGCGTCGAGCACGTGCTCGGCCAGCAGCGGGACCAGCGCGTGGACGCCCGCCTCACGACGCCAGGCGATGTACTGGATCAGATCGAGGTCGCGTCCTTCGGCGGCCCGCTCCGCGCCTTCCCGGAGGGCGTGGAAATGCTGGGAGAGCGCGGCGGCGAACCGGCGCCGCCAGTAGACCGAGCGGCCGATGGCCGTCAGCGTCCAGAGGATCGACAGATCGCGTTCGACCGCGGTGACGGGCGCGGCGGTGATCGCGAGGCGTTCGCCGGTGAGGTGCGGCAGCCGGGCGAGGAACCCCGCCGCCGCCTGGGGCGCGGCCCCGGCCAGCTCGGCGTCGGCGTCGGCGAGCCAGTCCCGCCAGCGGCACAGGAGGTCGGCCTGGTCGGCGGGGCAGATCCGGGCGAGTTCGGTGAGCATCAGCCGGCGGCCCTTCCGTGGCGGAGGAGACGGCCGGGGGTGGCGTCGGTGCAGACCCCGTCCTGGAAGGTGATCTCCCCGTTGACGATCGTGTACCGGTAGCCCTCGCTGCGCCGGATCCGCCGCCATTCGCCGCCCGGCTGATCGGTGACGATCTCGTCGTCGAGGGCGCGCAGCCGCTGCAGGTCGTAGACGACGAGGTCGGCGGGCGCGCCGACGGTGACGCTGCCGCGGTCCTTGATCCCGGCGACCCAGGCGGGGAGCGCCGACAGTTTCCAGTGCATCTCCTCCAGGCTCACCCACCCCCGGTCCCGGACGTAGCTCGCGAGGTGCTCGGTCGGATAGCTGCCCGAGACGATCATCTTGGTGTGGGCGCCGCCGTCGGAGACGCCCGGCAGGACGAACGGGTGCCGCACGACCTCCTTCAGCAGCTCCTCGTCGATCTGGGTGAGCGGAACCTGCCAGACGGTCCGCAGATCTTCGGCCAGCGAGATCTCCAGCAGGGCGTCGACGGTGTCCTGTCCGGTCTCGGCCGCGATGTCGGTGAGCAGCCTTCCCTGGAAGCGCCGGTACTCGGGCAGGCCGGTCTGCCGCAGGACCGTGTGGTGCAGCGGGTAGAACGCGGGCTTGTCGCGGCGGAGCGCCTCCTGGACGTCCGGGTCGCTCAGCTTCTTGATCCGTTCCTCGACGGTCCCGATCAGGGACTCGCGCCACGGCCGGTGGGCGTCCCACATGTTCCAGACGTCCAGGGAGAAGGCCATGCTCGGGTCGGTGGTGAAGCCCTGCGCGTACAGCGGCAGGCCGCGTTCCCTGCACCGGTCGAACCAGCCCATCAGTTCGCGGACGGCTCCCGGGTTCGCGCCGTCGGGCATGAGGGCGTTCCACAGGATGTTCCGGCCGCCCGCCGCCGCGAGCTCCTCGAGATGGCGCTGGTCGGCGGCCTGGTCGTTGGTCATCAGGGACATCTGGATGAAGCCCTCGTTCCGCTCCGCCATAGCCCTGACCAGCGCCATCGCGGTCTCGTCGGCCATGATGTCGGAGGGGAAGCAGCGGGTCTTGTGGTCGCGCTGGGCGCTGAAGATCGTGTCGGGCGGCAGCCGCTGGGCGGACCAGCCGCAGGCGCCCGCCTCCAGCGCCTCCGCCAGCAGCCGGGCCATCTCGGCGTTCTCCGCCGGGGTGGCGGCGCGGGAGTAGGCGGCGTCCTCGCCCATCACATAGACCAGCAGCGGCGAGACCGGCAGATACGGCAGGACGTTCACGCCCTTGGCGACGGTGTCGAGGGCGTCGAGGTAGCCGGGGAACCCCTCCCAGGTCCACGGCAGGGCCTGCCGCATCGCCTCCAGGGGGATCTGCTCGTTGCGGCTCAGCGCGTTCATCGCCCAGTCCCGCATCTCCGGCCGGACCGGCGCGAACCCGAACCCGCAGTTGCCGATGACGACGGAGGTGACGCCGTGGAACCCCGAGATGGTGCAGTACGGATCCCAGAAGAGCTGGGCGTCGTAGTGGGTGTGCAGGTCGACGAAGCCGGGCGCCACGATGTGGCCTTCGGCGTCGAGCCGCCGGTCCGCGGTGGCGCCGGCCAGCCGGCCGAGCGCGGCGATCCGGCCGTCCTTGATCGCGACGTCGGCGTTGAAGCGGGGGTTGCGCAGACCGTCGACCACGGTGCCGCCCACGATGATCGTGTCGTACTGGCTCACGGCTCCTCCAGGAAGCGGCGGCTCGGGAGGTGCCGCCGTCTCCAGTACGCCAGTTCGGTGGTGCGCGCTCCGCATTCGATCGACCAAAAAGGGTCTCGCTTGTCCCGCATGTCTCGCTTGCCGTTTTTTGTTTCTTGACAGCGGGGTCAAGAGCCTGCTCAATGGAGACCTGCCGTCGGATGTGCGGGAGCGTGGAATGGCCAATGCGCCCAACTGCCTGCTGCGCGCCCTGCTGGACGAGGCCGGATGGAGCGGGGCGGCGCTGTCGCGAGAGATCGGCGCGGTGGCGGCCGAGCAGGGGATCCCGCTCCTCTTCGACCGGAAGACCGTCTCGTTCTGGCTGGGCGGCCGCAAACCCCGGCCGCCGGTGCCGGAGCTGGTGGCCGAAGCGCTCTCGCGGGCGCTCGGCCGTCGGATAACCGTCGCCGAGACGGGGCTGTCTCACGAAACATATCTCTTTCCTTATGCTGCTGACATCAGCGAAACAGCCGTTCAGACTGGGCGAGGCGACCCTTGGTTTCGGGACGAATGCCTTGACGCACAGGATGCGGTGACGGTGTTGAACGAATTGGGACAATTGCAGCGCAGACGGGTGCTGGCGGCCGGTGCCTACAGCCTCGCCCTCCTGAAGGTGCCGGGCTGGGCTCAGGCGGCCGGCGTGCGGGGGACGGCGGAATCGGTCGGCGGGGTGGTGGCGTCCGCCCGGGTAGAGGCGGTCGAGCAGATGGCCCGGCTGTTCACCGACACCGACAACACCTTCGGCGGCGGGTACGCGCGCCGCACCCTGGCCGCCGACCTGTCGGACGACGTGGTCCCGCTGCTGCGGGCGGCGGCCCCGCCGCCGCTGCGCCTGCGGCTGTTCCGCGCGGCCACCCAGCTCACCTACCGGTGCGCGTTCATGTGCTTCGACGACGAGCAGCACGCGCTCGCCCAGCGCTACTACCGGGCCGCCCTCGACCTGGCCAAGGAGGCGGCGGACCCGGCGAGCTACGCCGTCACCCTGCGGGCGATGTCGGTGCAGGCCCGCTCCCTCGGCCACCACGGCCACGCCCTCGACCTCGCCGAGACGGCCGCCGCCACCGGCCACCGCAAGGCCAGCCCGGAACGGCACGCCTTCCTGCTCGGGC
>NZ_BAAGZI010000333.1:0-6680 GCF_054778695.1 Actinocorallia lasiicapitis | reverse complement strand
CCCCTTAGCGGAGGGTGGTGAAGAGGCGGTCGGCCTGGTGCTGCGTCGGGCGCGGCGGCGCGGCCGGCGGCTGCGGCACCGAAGGATGGACGGACGGCGCCCGCAGATCCGCGGACCCGCCCTGCTGCGGCGGCCGCTGGAACACCGACGGCGCGTTGCGCGCCTCGGCCAGCCGTTCGAGGGCGGCGTCGGCGGAGCGCGGCCGGTCCGCCGGGTCCTTCGCCAGCAGATCCATGATCAGCTTGTCGAGCGCGGGGGGAAGGTCGTGACGGGCGGAGCGCGGCGGCTCGGGCACCCGGTGGAGATGCGCGTAGACGAACTCCGGCATGGTCTGGCATTCGAACGGCGGCCGTCCGGTCAGCAGTTCATACAGAACCACCCCGAACGCGTACAGATCGCACCGCGCGTCGACCTCGTAGCCGGTGAACTGCTCGGGCGCCATATAGGCGGGTGTGCCCAGGACCGAGCCGGTCTGGGTGGAGTCGGCGAACCGCGCGATCCCGAAGTCCAGGATCTTGAGCTGCCCGCCACCGGTGATCATGACGTTGCCGGGTTTGATGTCCCGGTGCACGACGCCCTGTGCGTGCGCCGCGCCGAGCGCCTTCAGCAGGTCGGCCGCGATGTCGAGGGCCTTGCCGAGCTCCAGCGGACCGGCCCCGAGAAGCTGTTTGAGGTCCTGGCCCTCCAGGTACTCCATGACGAGGAACAGCACCGACTGGTACTCGCCGATGTCGTAGACGACCGTGATCCCGGAGTGCTGGAGGGACGCGCCGATCTGCGCCTCCGCCCGGAACCGGCGGGTGGCGTCCGCGCTCGGGTTGACCGCGAGGGTCTTCAGCGCGACGCGCCGGCCGAGCAGCCGGTCGCGGGCCTCCCAGACCGCCCCCATCCCGCCCTGGCCGAGCTTGCGCACGACCTCGTAACGGTCGGAGAGCACGAGTCCCTCATGCAAAGGACGGCCTTCCAGAAGTGAACGGGGCGTTCCACGCGGAACGCCCCGCTCGGGTGACGGATCAGACGGCGCGCACGACGACCGTGTGCATGATCTTGTCGGCGAAGGTCTGCTTCTTCGCGTCGAAGAGCGGCCACAGGTAGCCGATGTAGCAGAAGCTGTCGAGGATGTGGCAGAGCTTCCGGCCGAACGCCATGCCGAAGCCGATCGGCTGGCCGGTGACCTCGCTGATCATCCGGATGTTGACCATCTTCTTGCCGGGGGTCTGCCCGGTGTGGCCCTCGAAGTAGGCCTGGATGGCCAGACCCGCGGCGATGCCCACGAAGTAGAAGAGGTACAGCAGCCCGACGCCGGCGCTGGCCGTCTCGGAGTCGCCGCTGGAGATCAGCGCGCTGGCGAGCAGCACGAAGACCACCAGGAGCGGTGCGACGAAGATGAGCGAGTCGATGATCGCGGCGGCGACGCGCGAGCCCCAGCCCGCGTAGGCGCCGTAAGCGGCACCGGCGTAGCCGTAGGGGGCTCCGGCCTGCTGGGGCACGCCGTACTGCGGCTGGGCCGCCGCCGGGAACGCCGGCTGCGCGGGGTAGGCGGGCGGCGGCTGCTGCTGGTACTGCGGCGGCTGCTGCGGGGGGTACTGCTGGCCGTAGCCGGGCTGCTGCTGCGGCGGCTGCTGCTGCCCATAACCACCGGGCTGCTGCTGGCCGTACGGGTCGTAGGGGTTTCCCACGCTGGTCTCCTTGTGAATGTGCCGTGTGCGAAGCCGGGGGTACGGCGCGCGGGGTCAAAGAATCCCGAAACGGGCTAGCTGCCAGATTCCGGATGTTGCAATGGCGATCGTCAGGATTCCCTTCCGGAACCCTGATTTCAACGCCCACCATCGGGCCGCCAGGCCAAGCGGCGCGGCGGCGAAGACGATCGCGCCGACGAACACGAGGGGATTGGCTGCCATCGCCCGGACCGGATGTCCGGAACCCAGCTCGATGAAGACGGTGGTGCCGCCACAGAAGGGACAGGGGATCCCGGTGAGCCGGCGCAGCGGGCAGAGCACGCCCGGGTCGTGGACCCGGTGCACGAAAGCGACGGCCAGCGCCGCGGCCGCGATGAACGCGACCCTCCCCACGGCTTCCACGCGGGGACGCCGGCGCATCGCCATGACCCCCGTCATGAATGCCTCCACCCGGACACCTTGTCCTTTATTGACCCCTTATATCGGCATGACCAGTATTGCTGTCAAGCCGAGGGGCGTTCTCGGAACAAGACCGTGATGGCTTATCCGGCAACCGCACCCACCATGATGGGACGCTGCGGATCGTCCGCCGGTTCGACCGGCACCACGTCCGCGACGACGCAGGTGATGTTGTCGGGGCCGCCGCCGTCGCGCGCCAGCCGGATCAGCCGGGCGACGGCGCCCTGCAGCTCGGGCTCGGCGGTCAGCGCGTCGAAGATCGCCTGCGGGCCGACCGGACCGGAAAGGCCGTCGGAGCAGAGCAGGTATCTGTCGCCGAGCCGTGCTTCGCGCATGAAGATGTCGGGTTCGCGGTCGGGGCCGCCGTCGAGCACCTTGAACAGCATGTGCGACAGATGCGAGTTCTCGCCGCCCTCGCCGCCCTCGGCCAGCAGCTCGGCGAGGGTGTGGTCCTTGGTGATCTGGAAGAGAACCCCGTCGCGCAGCAGGTAGGCCCGCGAGTCGCCGATGTGGGCGAGCGCGAAGTGGGTGCTGCCGTTCCAGAGCATGGCGGTGAGGGTGGTACCCATCCGGTTCAGTTCCGGGTTGGCCTTGATGGCCTGGCCGAGCGCGAGGTTCACCTCCGCCACGGCGCGTCCGAGCGTGTTCTGCAGGTCGGCGTCGGCCACGGGGGCGTCGAACCGGCGCAGCGCGCTGATGACGGTGGAGCTGGCGACCTCGCCGCCCGCATACCCGCCCATGCCGTCGGCGACGGCCAGCAGGCTCGGCCCTGCGTAACCGGAGTCCTCGTTGTTCTCCCGGTTACAGCCGATGTCCGATCCCGCTGCGTACCTGATTGCGACGTTCATACCAGTTTCGATGACGATCTCCTTGCGGCAGTTCGTGCCACCACCGCTCCTGCAGCCCGGTCGACCGGCCTCAGATCAGAGTAGTGGGTCACTGTCCACCAGTCCGTTCCGGATCGCGTACAGCGCTGCTTGGGTACGGTCCTGCACACCGAGTTTCACCAACAAATGGGAGACATGGGTTTTAATGGTCTTCTCAGAAATCCCCAGCTCACGCGCTATCTCCTTGTTCGCCCGGCCCTTCGCCAGCTCGACCAGGACGTCCGTCTCCCGCTCCGTCAGCGGGCTCTGCGCCGGATCGAGCAGAGCCCCCGGCGCGAGGATCACATTGCCCTCGTGCACCGACCGGATCGCCTGGACGAGCGCCTGGGGATCGATGTCCTTGTAGAGGAAGCCGGCCGCTCCCGCCCGGATGGCGGGGAGCACGTTCGAGGACGTCACGCTGGTCAGGATCAGCACTCGCGCGCCGCCCAGCTTCGGCAGCGCCGTCAGCCCGTCCATGCCCGGCATCCGCAGATCGAGCAGCACGACGTCGGGACGGAGCTCCTGCGCCAGGGCGACGGCCTCGGCCCCGTCGGA
This sequence comes from Actinocorallia lasiicapitis, assembly GCF_054778695.1. Lineage (NCBI taxonomy): Bacteria > Bacillati > Actinomycetota > Actinomycetes > Streptosporangiales > Thermomonosporaceae > Actinocorallia > Actinocorallia lasiicapitis. The sequence continues at coordinate 3,118 of NZ_BAAGZI010000333.1, read as the reverse complement.
CGCGTCGCCGACGACCTCCAGATCCGGCTGGACGCCCAGGAACGCGCGGAGCCCCTGCCGGACCACGGGATGGTCGTCCGCGATCAGCACACGGATCTTGGTGTCGGTCATGGCAGCTCCAGCCGGACGATCGTGCCGTCGCCGCCGGAGACCACCGACAGCTCGCCGCCCGCCGCGCGGGCGCGCTCGCGCATCGAGGCCAGCCCGAGGCCGCTGCCGGGCCACTGGACGGTCTCGTCGCGGAAGCCGCGGCCGTCGTCGCGGATCTCCAGCCCGCCGTCGGTGAGGTGCACGGTCACATTCTGGGCCTCAGCGTGCCGGAGCGCATTATGCAGAGCCTCCTGAGCGATCCGGTAGACGGCCTGATCATGGTCGGCGGGGCCGCCGTCGGCCGTGAAGGAGACGTGCGCGGGGTAGACGCGGTCGAGGACTTCGCAGTGTTTGCGCAGCCTGTCGGCCAGGCCGTCGCCCGGCAGGTCGGTGAGGGCGTGGATCGCGGCGCGCAGTTCGCCGAGCGCTTCGCCCGCGAGCCGCTCGACCTCCGTGAGCGCTTCGGCGGCGTCGCCGGAGAGGCCGGCGCGCGCGTGCAGGCGGAGCGAGAACAGTCTCTGGCTGACGGCGTCGTGGAGCTCGCGGGCCAGCCGGTTGCGCTCCTCGACCACGGTCAGCTCGCGGTGCGCCTCATAGAGCCGCGCGTTGGTGAGGGCGATCGCGGCGTGCGCGGCGAACAGGGTGAGCAGTTCGACGTCGCGGTCGGTGAAGCCGCCGCGGCCGCCGTCGGAGCCGTCGGCGACGAACAGGATGCCGAGGGTGGAATCGCCGTCCATGATCGGGACGCCGAGGAAGTCCTTCATCACCGGATGGGCGGCAGGCCAGCCCCAGAAGCCCGGTTCGCTCCGGATGTCGGAATGCCGGTGGACGTCGCCGTCCTTCAGCATCACCGCGAGCATCCCGTGCTGGCGCGGCATCGGGCCGATCGCGCGCTGGTGCTCCGGCGAGATCCCCTCGGTGACGAACTCGGCGAACGCGCCGTCGTCGTCGGGGATGCCGAGCGCCGCGTACGGGGCGTCGAGGAGGCGGGCGGCGGCGCGGACGATGACCTGGAGGACCTCGCGGACCGAAAGGTGCCGATTGACGGCCAGCACCGCGGAGCTCACCGCGTGAAGGGCGTCCGACTCCCCGAGATCCATAGGGGAAACGCTACCCGTCCCGACCCCCTCCGGTATCAGTCTGGGGACCTACGTCTTTTGTCCTATCTTCATACCGGCGAACGACCGATGTGCCGTTGCTCCGCTTTTCTTAGCGTTGTGGCATGAGAACCGCACTGGTCACCGGCGCCTCAAGGGGCCTCGGACTCGCCCTCGCCACCCGGCTCCACCACGACGGCTGGCACGTCGTCACCACCGCGCGCAGCGGGCTGCCGCCGTTCGGCACGCCCCTGCACGGCGACGTCACCGACTCCTGGCATCGGGCCGGGCTCGCCGAAGCCGTCGACGGCGGGCTCGATCTGCTCGTCAACAACGCCGGGACGCTCGGCGCCGTCCCGCTGCCGCCGCTCGCCACCTACCCGCTCGCCGACCTCCACCACGCCCTCGACGTCAACGTGATCGCGCCGCTCGCGCTCACCCAGCTCCTGCTGCCCGCGCTCCGCGAACGCGGCGGCGCGATCCTCAACCTCACCTCGGACGCCGCCGTCGAGGGCTACCCCGGCTGGGGCGGCTACGGCGCGACCAAGGCGGCGCTCGACCAGCTCACCCGGGTGCTCGCCGCCGAGGAGCCCAAACTCGCCGTCTGGTCCGTCGATCCCGGTGAGATGAACACGCGGATGCTGGCCGACGCGGGAGAGGCCGTCCCAGAAGCGGACATTGCGTCCGCGCCCGAACCGTCGGCCGTGGTTCCGGCGCTGCTGCGGCTCGTCGCCTCGCGGGGGCCGTCCGGGCGGTACCGGGCGCGGGAGCTGTGATGATCGACTTCGCGCTGCCTTCGGCGCTGGAGGCGCATGAGCCGCCCGCGCGGCGGGACGACGTCCGGCTGCTGGTCTCCGCCCCCGACGGGGTGGGCCACCACCGGTTCACGGAGCTGCCGTCGCTGCTGCGGGCGGGCGACCTGCTCGTCGTCAACGACTCGGCGACGCTGCCCGCGGCCGTCCGGCTCGACCGGCTGGCCGTCCACTTCTCGACGCCCGCGCCGGGCGCCGACGGGCTGTGGCTGGTCGAGCTGCGGCGGCGGAACGGGAAGGCGAGCGTCCCCTACTCGGGCGGGATGCCCGGCGAATGGTTCCCGATGCCGGGCGGCGCGATGCTCACGCTCGTCCGGCGGGAGACCGAACGGCTGTGGCAGGCGCGGCTTTCGGCGCCCGTCGTCCCCTATCTGCGTCGCTGGGGGACGGCCATCCGGTACGGCTACGTGCCGCGGGACTGGCCGATCGCCGCCTACCAGACGGTCTTCGCCGACCAGACGGCCTCGGACGCCAGCGCCGAGATGCCGTCGGCCGCGCGCCCCTTCACCGAGGCGCTGGTGACCCGGCTGGTCTCGGCAGGAGTACTGATCGCGCCGATCACCCTGCACACGGGGGTCGCCTCACCGGAGGCGCACGAACCGCCCTACGCGGAGCGGTACGCGGTTCCGGCGGCCACGGCGGCGCTGGCCGGGCATGTGCGGGAGCACGGCGGCCGGGTGATCGCGGTCGGGACGACCTGCGTCCGCGCCCTCGAGACGGCCGTCGGCGACGACGGTGTGGTGCGCGCCTCGTCGGGCTGGACGAACCATGTGGTCACACCCGAACGCGGGGTCCGGGCGGTGGACGGGCTGCTCACCGGGCTGCACGAACCGAAATCGTCGCATCTGATGATGTTGTCGGCCATCGCGGGCGACGACCTGCTCAACGCCACCTACGCGGCCGCCCTGTCCGAACGCTACCTGTGGCACGAGTTCGGCGACCTCAACCTCATCCTCCGCTGACGGGAGTGTCCGGGTCGGCCCGGAAGTCGGCGAAGTCGAAACCCGGCGAGACCACACAGCTCACCAGGGTCTCGTCGGCGCCGGACCGCGCCGCCTGCCAGACGCCCGCGGGGACGATCGCCTGCGGCGCCTGGCCGCGCTCGACGTCCGGCCCGAG
>NZ_BAAGZI010000332.1:0-6691 GCF_054778695.1 Actinocorallia lasiicapitis | reverse complement strand
CGGGCCGGGCCCCCACGGCCCGGGAGTGGTCCGGCACCGGCCGCGACCTGTTCGGCGCCTTCCGCACCGCGGTCGGCCCCGCCGAGCAGGGCGCCCGGGTCTTCTGAGATCTTCCCGCACGGATCCGGGGGCGGAGGGGCCCGAAGGTTCCGTGCGGGCGGTAACCGTCCCGCGCGGCGGTCACGAAGGGCGGAGGGGCCTGGAGTGGCCACTGCGCGGGGTGTGGTTTCCCGTGCGGCGGGGCACGGGGCGGAGGGGCCCCGCGCCGCGCCGCACGGGGAGTGACGCTGGACGCCTCGCGCGTCCAGGGGTCCGAGCGCCCGGCCAGGCGCTCGGATCGGGACGGCCCACAGCCGTCCGGTGGGAGAAGAGCCCTGAGGGGCCGCGGCGGTACCGGTGGTGGGCCGGGAAGCCGCGGCCCCGCGGGGTGCACGCAAGCAGGCGCGGGGCCACCGGCCGAAGAATCATGTGAAAGAGGAAGAATCTGATGCGGGCTGAAGAGCTGATGGCGCTGGGCGCGGTCGTGCCGGTCGTGGTGCTCCACGACGTCGAGAGCGCGGTGCCGCTGGCCCGGGCGCTGGTCGCCGGCGGGCTGCCCGTCATCGAGGTGACCCTGCGCACCGAGGCCGCCCTGGTGTCGATCCGGCGGATCGCCGCCGAGGTCCCCGACGCGGTCGTCGGCGCCGGCACGATCGTCTCGGCGCGGACCGTGGCCGACGCGGCGGCCGCCGGCTCCCGGTTCCTGGTCAGCCCCGGCTGCACCGACGGCCTGCGCGCCGCGATGACCGACTCGGGCCTGCCGTTCCTGCCGGGCGTCGCCACCGCGTCCGAGGCGATGGCGCTGATGGAGCACGGCGTCACCGCCATGAAGTTCTTCCCCGCGAAGGCCGCGGGCGGCGCGCCCTACCTCAAGTCGCTGGGCGGCCCGCTCCCGCAGATCACCTTCTGCCCGACCGGCGGCATCACCCTCGACACGGCCCCCGACTACCTGTCGCTGCCCAACATCGGCTGTGTCGGCGGCACCTGGCTCACGCCCGACGACGCCGTCAAGGCGGGCGACTGGGCCCGTGTCGAGAAGCTCGCCGCCGAAGCGGCGGCCCTCCGCTAGCTTCCACGACGGAAAGGGCGGCCCACATCAGCAGGGCCGCCCTTTGCGCTGTTCCCGGACTCAGCGGTGGCGGCGCCGATGGACGTAGCCGAAGACCATGCCGGCGATCCACAGGACCAGCAGGACGCGGAAGCCGACCCCGATCAGCCACGGAATGTGGAAGATGAAGGAGACCGGCAGGATCACCACCAGGAAGAACAGCAGCGGGGCCTTCAGAAAGCCCGCGCCCCGGTGCGGAAGGTGGTGGCCGCGCGGCCGCGGATGCCGGGAGTGGTGCTTGTGGAGCTGGGCGGCGGTGTCCCACGGATGCGGGCCCGGCAGGTCCCGCAGGACGGCGCGGAGCTCCCCCTCGGTCTTGGCGGACAGCGTGGCGTCGAGGCGCTCCTCGAGCTCGTCGGCGTCGAGCCTGCCCTCGGCGTAGTGCTGCTGGAGCGCCTCGGTGGCGGCGGTGCGCTCGGTGTCGCCGATCCGCAGATCGGGGTCGGACGGCTGCTTGGGCAGCCACTGGTTCGCCGCCAGCCAGGCCTGCTGCCGGTAGAGGCGGCGCTGGTCGCGGGCGTTCACTCGTCCTCCTCGCCGGCGAGGATCGTGTAGAGCCGCTTGCGGGTCGCCGCGACCACACGGCGCGCCTCGGCGATCTGCTCGGGCGAGCCCGCCTGGACGACCTGGACGAGCGCCGTGCCGAGCTGCGCGGCCTCCTTGAACACCGCGCCGACGTCGCCCCAGTCGGAGTCGGCGTCGTCCGGTTCCGCCCAGGGCGCGCGCGGCGGGGTCGCCGTGACGTACGCGCGCCCGGCCTCGGTGAGGGTGAAGGTCTTCCGGCCGTCGGCCTCGTCGCCGATGATCAGGCCCTCGTCGGTGAGCTGCTGGAGCGCCGGGTAGACGGCTCCGGGGCTGGGCCGCCAGGCTCCGCCGCTGCGCTCCTCGACCGTCTGGATGATCTGGTAGCCGTTGTGCGGCCCCTCGGCGAGGAGGAACAGGATCGCCGTCCGCACGTCGCCCCGCTTGGCCTTGGGCGGCGGAGGCCCGAAGCCGAACTTGCCGAACGGCGGACGGGGACCGCCGCCGAGCCCGAACAGGAATTCAGGACCAGGACCACCGTGCTGGTGCCCCCACCCGTGTCGCCGACCCATGGTGACCTCTCTCAGATCGTTCTCGATATCTTGACGATATATCGAGAACGGTCGAAGTCAACCCCGGGTTCCCCGATTCCACAGGGGTTTCCGGGCCGCCTTCGCGGTACGGATGAGTAACTTGATGTCAAGACAAATAATGGATAGCTTGACGTCGAGAGAAATCCTGCGGAAGTTAGGCGAACCTTAGTTCGGACCGGGATTCGGACTAGGGCAGGATTGAGCCGCGCACAGTGGAAAACAACAGGTAGAGCACGCCGGGCCGATCCACAGACCCGGCGCTTGACGAGGAGGACGGACCGTGTCCGCGAACAGCTTCGGCAGCAAGAGCGAGCTGACTGTAGGCGAGAAGAGCTACGAGATTTTCCGGCTTGACGCCGTCGAGAACTCCGCGCGGCTTCCCTACAGCCTGAAGGTCCTCCTCGAGAACCTGCTGCGTACGGAAGACGGCGCGAACGTCACCGCCGACCACATCAACGCGATCGCCAACTGGGACCCCAGCGCCCAGCCGTCGCAGGAGATCCAGTTCACGCCCGCCCGCGTGATCATGCAGGACTTCACCGGCGTGCCCTGCGTCGTCGACCTCGCCACCATGCGCGAGGCCGTCCGCGACCTCGGCGGCGACGCCTCGAAGATCAACCCGCTGGCTCCGGCCGAGATGGTCATCGACCACTCCGTCATCGTCGACCACTTCGGCACCCCCGAGGCGTTCGGCCTGAACGTGGCCGTCGAGTACGAGCGGAACAACGAGCGCTACCAGTTCCTGCGCTGGGGCCAGACCGCGTTCGACGAGTTCAAGGTCGTCCCGCCCGGCACCGGCATCGTCCACCAGGTCAACATCGAGCACCTGGCGCGCGTCGTGTTCGACCGGGGCGGCGTCGCCTACCCCGACACCTGCGTCGGCACCGACTCCCACACCACGATGGAGAACGGCATCGGCGTCCTGGGCTGGGGCGTCGGCGGCATCGAGGCCGAGGCCGCGATGCTCGGCCAGCCGATCTCCATGCTGATCCCGCGGGTCGTCGGCTTCAAGCTGACCGGCCAGCTGCCCTCCGGCTGCACCGCCACCGACCTGGTCCTCACGATCACCGAGATGCTGCGCAAGCACGGCGTCGTCGGCAAGTTCGTCGAGTTCTACGGCGCCGGCGTCGCGGCCCTGCCGCTGGCCAACCGCGCCACCATCGGCAACATGAGCCCCGAGTTCGGCTCCACCTGCGCGATCTTCCCGATCGATGGCGAGACCACCAAGTACCTGCGCCTCACCGGCCGGTCCGACGAGCAGATCGCGCTCGTCGAGGCCTACGCCAAGGAGCAGGGCCTCTGGCTCGACCCGGCCGCCGAGCCCGACTTCTCCGAGCACCTCGAGCTCGACCTGGCGACGGTCGTCCCGTCGATCTCCGGGCCGAAGCGCCCGCAGGACCGCATCGAGGTCTCCAAGGCCAAGGAGACCTGGCGCCGCGACGTCCGCAACTACGTCAAGGACGCCGACGAGGCCGGCGAGGAGTCCTTCCCGGCCTCCGACTCCCCGGCCGTCCCCGGCGAGGGCGACGCCCGCCCGCACAAGAAGGTCGCCGTGACCCTCGCGGACGGCACCAGCTTCGAACTCGACCACGGCGCCGTCACCGTCGCGGCCATCACCTCCTGCACCAACACCTCCAACCCGTACGTCATGATCGGCGCGGGTCTGCTGGCGAAGAAGGCCGTCGAACTGGGCCTGACCCGCAAGCCGTGGGTGAAGACCTCCATGGCGCCCGGCTCCCAGGTCGTCACCGGCTACTACGAGCGCGCGGGCCTCACCCCCTACCTCGACAAGCTCGGCTACAACCTGGTCGGCTACGGCTGCACCACCTGCATCGGCAACACCGGCCCGCTCCAGCCGGAGATCTCCAAGGCCGTCAACGACAACGACCTGGCCGTCACCGCGGTCCTGTCCGGCAACCGCAACTTCGAGGGCCGCATCAGCCCCGACGTCAAGATGAACTACCTGGCCTCGCCGCCGCTGGTCATCGCCTACGCGCTCGCCGGCACCATGGACATCGACATCCTCAACGACCCGATCGGCGTGGGCACCGACGGCCCCGTCTACCTGCGCGACATCTGGCCGTCGCAGGAGGAGGTCGCCGCGATCGTCGAGTCGTCGATCTCGCAGGACCTGTTCGTCAAGGACTACGCCGACGTCTTCGCCGGCGACTCCCGCTGGCAGAACCTCGCCATCCCGACCGGCAACACCTTCGAGTGGGACCCCAACAGCACCTACGTGCGCAAGGCCCCCTACTTCGACGGAATGCCCGAGAACCCGGCGCCCGTCACCGACATCCACGGCGCGCGCGTCATGGCCAAGCTCGGCGACTCGGTGACCACCGACCACATCTCCCCGGCCGGCAACATCAAGGTCGGCACCCCGGCCGCCGAGTACCTCGAGGCCAACGGCGTCGCGGTCAAGGACTTCAACAGCTACGGCTCGCGCCGCGGCAACCACGAGGTCATGATCCGCGGCACGTTCGCGAACATCCGGCTCCGCAACCAGCTCCTCGACAACGTCGAGGGCGGCTACACCCGTGACTTCACCGTCGAGGGCGGCCCGCAGTCGTTCATCTACGACGCCTGCGCCAACTACCAGGCCGCCGGCATCCCGCTGGTCGTCCTGGCCGGCAAGGAGTACGGTTCCGGCTCCTCCCGCGACTGGGCGGCCAAGGGCACCGCGCTGCTGGGCGTCAAGGCCGTCATCGCCGAGTCCTACGAGCGCATCCACCGCTCCAACCTCATCGGCATGGGCGTCCTGCCGCTGCAGTTCCCCGAAGGCCAGTCGGCGGACTCGCTGGGCCTGACCGGCACCGAGACCTTCGAGATCATCGGCGTCGAGAAGCTCAACGAGGGCACCACCCCGAAGACCGTCACCGTCAAGGCCGGCGACAAGTCGTTCGAGGCCGTCGTCCGCATCGACACCCCCGGTGAGGCCGACTACTACCGCCACGGCGGCATCATGCAGTACGTGCTGCGCAGCCTCTTGGCCAAGTAGGCCGCGAGCCCCACGCGACACCACGGGCCGCCGTTCTCCCGCGAGGGGGAGCGGCGGCTTCGCGCGTCATGGGGAAGCGTCATGGGGAAGAATGGGGACATGCCGACGCTCCGCGAGACGATCGAGATGCTGACCGCGCTGGCCGACCAGTCGCCGGACGGGCTCGACACCCCCGTCGAGTTCGGGATCTGCGACGCCACCGACCTCCAGATGATCGACGAGATCGATCTGGGCATCTACCAGCGGATCAGCGTCCGGACTTCGGAAGTCGGCACCTATGTGATGTTCCGCGGCCACCACCATCCGGGCGCGGTGCCCGGCGCCCTGCTGCGCGGCGCGGCCGCCGACGTGGACGACGAGCTGCGCGACCTCACCGGCGAGCTCTGACCGGCGGGTCCCAGCCGGCGGGTTCTAGCCGGGCGCTCCGGCCTTGACCTCCTGGCAGCCCAGTGTGGCGAGCTGGTCGGCCCGCTCGTTGTCGGGGACCCCGGCGTGCCCCTTGACCCATTCCCACACGACCTCGTGCCGTGCGCAGGCCGCTTCCAGCCGCACCCACAGATCGGCGTTCTTCACCGGCTTCCTGTCGGTGGTCATCCAGCCGTTCCGCTTCCACTTCGCCATCCACTGCAGCACGCCCTGACGCACATAGGTGCTGTCGGTCACCAGCCGCACCGAGGACGGCCGAGTCAACGCCTCCAGGGCCCGGATGGCCGCCATCAGCTCCATCCGGTTGTTGGTCGTCTCCGGCTCGCCTCCGTGCATCTCCCGCACGTGCCCGCCGTACCGCAGCACCGCGCCCCACCCCCCGGCCCCGGGATTGGGCGTGCACCCGCCGTCGGTATGGATCGTCACGACCGGCTCACTCATCCCAGCACCCTAGTCCTGACCTTCGTGGAGCCGGGCCGTCCTGACTGTTGTGTTGGGAAATGTCGGGATGAATGACAACGGTGTGGTTTGTGGGGGCGTGTAACGGAGTGTGGGTGGCGGGCGTGGGAGGTTTACCTGACGGTAGGGGTTGATTAACCAGGGAGAAGCTTCATACTCCGGGCTAAGGCGGGCAGGTGACGGGAACGCGGCTGAGTCAAGATGGGTGTCAGGCGCCCTGGGGAGGTTGACGGATGCAGGCGATCAGCGTGAGGCAGCCCTACGCGTGGGCCATCGCGCGCGGGCACCGGACCCTCTCCAACCAGGAGGCGGGAACCGGATTCCGTGGAACGGTCCTCATCCATGCCTCGATGCGCGTCGATCTGGACTCCTGTGCGTTGCCGCAGGTACGGGCCGCGGGCTGGGACCCGGGCGATCCACTCGCCGCGCTGGGCGCCGTGATCGCGGTCGCCGACGTCGCCGAGGTGTGCGACGCGACGGCGGGCCGCAAGGACGCGCGATGCGACTGCGGCGTGTGGGCCAAGCCGGGGGAGTACCACTGGGGGC
>NZ_BAAGZI010000331.1:0-6691 GCF_054778695.1 Actinocorallia lasiicapitis | reverse complement strand
CGCGCGCAGCGAGGAGCCCATCCCGTCCCGCCAGTCCGCGTTCGGCACGACGAGCGCGCCCAGCACCTCGACCGGCGCCGCCCCGGTGACGACCAGGATCGGCGCGCAGCCCGCCGCTTTGAGCGTGCGCACGCCCCGGTCGACCAGGCGCTCCCCTTCGAGTTCGACGAGGGCCTTCGGCGTGCCGAACCGGCCGCCGGGACCCGCGGCCAGCAGGATTCCCGCGATCTTCCCCATCAGAGCACGATAACGCGTACGGTCTGACCATTCACGGAACCCGAATTATCCCGATTCCCGATTGACTTTATAGGAATACAGGCGGCATCCTGGTGGACGGCGGGAGGTGACGATGTCCGACGAACTCACCGACGAGGCCGCCTACGCATGGCCCCGACGCGAGCGCGTCCGCCGCGACGGAGGCAACCTCGAGACGAGGTGGGAGGCGCTGCGCGGCGCGGGCCACCACACGCCCACCGAGCAGTTCTTCGTCCGCACCCACACCAACGTGCCGCGGATCGACGTCACCACCTGGACCCTCTGGCTGCACGGCGACGGCCTCGCCGACGGTCCCGTCGCCTTCTCCTACGAAGACCTGCGCGCGTTCCCGCAGGAGGACCTGACCGCGTTCGTCGAGTGCGCGGGCAACGGCCGCGGCTACTTCACCTCGCAGCAGAACCAGCGGGTCGAGGGCACCCCGTGGGGGCTCGGCGCCGTCGGCGTCGCCCGCTGGCGCGGGGTCCGGCTGGCCGACGTGCTGCGTGCCGCGGGCCTGACCGGGGACGCCCTCGACGTCATGGCGCGCGGCCTCGACGACCCCTACCGCAAGGACGGCCGCGACCTCGGCCGTGTGCGCCGTCCGCTGCCCGTCGCCAAGGCGCTGAAGGACGTGCTGCTCGCCCACGAGATGAACGGCGAGCCGCTCTCCCCCGAGCACGGCTACCCGTTCCGGCTGATCGTGCCCGACTGGGTGGGGATCGCGTCGATCAAATGGGTCGGCGACATCGAGGTCTCCACAAGCGAGCTGCACTCCCCCTGGTCGACCGAGCTGTACCGGCTGTACGGGCTCGGCCATTCCGCCGAGGGCAGCGCCCCGCTGACCACGATGCCGGTGAAGAGCGCGTTCGAGCTGCCGCCCGGCGCGCGGCTGACGGTCGGCTGCGAACACCTGCTGACCGGCCGCTCCTGGTCGGGGAACGGCGCGATCCGGCAGGTCGAGATCTCCTGCGACGGCGGGGTGTCCTGGATTCAGGCGCGGATCGTCGGGGACCGCCGCCCGCACACCTGGACGCAGTGGGAACTGCCCTGGCGGCCGGAGCGGCGGGGCCCGCACGAGCTGATGGCCCGGGCGACGGACGAGCAGGGCGTCACCCAGACCAAGGGCCAGCCGTACAACACGCTCGGCTACCAGTTCGCCGCGATCGTCCGCCACCCCGTGACGGTGATCTAGCCCCGCTCGGGTTCCTGCGCCTCGCCGTACTGTTCGAGCAGGGACCGCAGATCGTCGGCCGCGGCGCGGGCGGACGGTCCCTCCGAGCCCTGGATGCCCAGGACTCCGAGGGTGCGGCCGTCCGCCAGATCCAGGTACGGCCAGGGCTGGCCCGGCTCGAACCCGATGGCGAGGATCTCCGCCCAGGCCAGGCGGTGGGTGCGCAGCGGGTTGACCACGGTCAGCCCGTCGGCGTCCGCGGTGGCCCGCGAGCGCGTCACGATGTACATGATCCCGGCGACGAGCGCGCCGAACAGCACCAGGCCGATCCGGTCGGGCAGCTTGAACGAGCCCTCGACGATGAAGGCCAGCACGATCATGAGGGCCATGACGGCCGTCGCCATGACGAGGGCGACGGCGCGGGCCCGGCGCGGACGCCAGGTGACGGGTACGGAAACGCTGGTCACGGCCGTACTAGTCAATGATCTTGGAGATCGGGATCTCGAGGATGTCGCGTCCGCCGGCCGACTTGATGTTCGGGATCAGCTCGTTGATCCCGACCTTCGCCACCACCGACTCGACCGCGTACATCTCGCCGCCGGCCAGCGGGGTGACCGTCGGCGACGCCATCGCCGGGACGACGCTCAGCACGTCCTGGAGCTGCGCGGCGTCGACGTTCAGCTTGATCAGCACCTGGCCGCGCGCCCGGATGACGCCCTGGAGCAGCAGCGCGATGTCCTCCATCGCGGCGCGCTTCTCCGGCACCTCGTAGGCGGCGCGGTTGGCGACCAGCTCGGTGTAGCTGACCAGCAGGGTGTCGAGGATCCGCAGCCCGTTCTTGCGGAGCGAGGAGCCCGTCTCGGTCAGGTCGACGATGACGTCGACGATGTCGGGGACCTTCGCCTCGGTCGCGCCGTACGACGGGAAGGTCTTCGCCTTGACGCCGTGCTTGGCCAGGAACCGGTCGGTGAGCGCCGGGAACTCGGTCGAGATCCGGACGCCGTCGGGCAGGTCGGAGACCTTCTGCCAGGGCGCGTCCTGCGGGACGGCCATGATGACGCGGACCGGGTTGGAGGTGGCCTTGGAGTACTTCAGCTCACCCAGCGACACGACGTCCGCGTCGGTCTCGGTGATCCAGTCGCGGCCGGTGATGCCGAGGTCGAACAGGCCCTGCTCGAGGTAGGTGGGGATCTCCTGCGGGCGCAGCACCCGGACCTTGTCGATGCGCGGGTCGTCGATCGAGGCGCGGTAGTCGCGTTCGCTCGCGCGGCGCACCGTGAGGTCGGCGGCGCCGAACAGCTCGAAGGTGGCCTTCTCGAGGGAGCCCTTGGGCAGGACGAGGGAGAGCATGGTGATGCCTTTCAAAAGGGATGGAAGGGATTCCGCGGGGGCTGTTCGTTAGGAGCGATGCTCCGCGCCATGGCGGATGTGACCGTGATGCGCGTTACCTCGCAGGGTCATAGCCTCGCGTGACGCGGCCACAGTCGCCTCCCATCCCTTTCATTAAGTCCTCGTAACAGGCAGGACACTATCACGGGGCGTTACTCGCCCTTGAGCTGCCTGAGGGTGAGCGCGGTCTCCAGCGCGGCCACCACCGACTCCCAGCCCTTGTCCTCCGTGGAGTCCGCCAGCCCGATCCGCGCGACGGCCTGCGCGAGGTTGTCCGTGGTCAGGACCCCGTTGCCGACCGGGGTTCCCTCGTCCAGGGCCACCCGGGTCAGGCCGGCGGTCACCGAGTCGCAGACATAGTCGAAGTGGGCGGTCTCACCCCGGATCACACAGCCCAGCGCGACGACCGCGTCGTGGGTGCGGGCGAGCTGCTGCGCGACGACCGGCAGTTCCAGCGCGCCCGCCACCCGGACGGTGGTCGGGGCGTCGACGCCGCACGCCTTGGCGGCGTCCTGCGCCCGCGCCAGGAGCTGGTCGGTGATGTCGCCGTGCCAGCGGGTCGCGACGATACCGAGGCTGAGGCCTGCGGCCTCGACCGTGATGTCCTCCGGACGTCCCGCGCCGCTCATGACAGTCCCTCGATCTCGTGGCCGAGACGGTCGCGCTTGACCGTCAGGTAGCGGCGGTTGTGTTCGGTGACCCGGGCCGGCAGCGCCACCCGTCCGGTGATCTCCAGACCGAACTCCGCGAGCGCGGCGGTCTTGGCCGGGTTGTTGGTGAGCAGCGACAGCGACTTCACGCCCAGGTCGGTGAGGATGTGGGCGGCGTTGGTGTAGTCGCGGGCGTCGACCGGGTGGCCGAGCTCGAGGTTGGCGTCCACGGTGTCGGCGCCGCCGTCCTGCAGGGCGTAGGCGCGGAGCTTGGCGATCAGGCCGATGCCCCGGCCCTCCTGGCCGCGCAGGTAGACGATGACACCGCGGCCCGCGGCGGAGATCTCCTCCATCGCGGCGTCGAGCTGGGTGCCGCAGTCGCAGCGCTCGGAGTGGAGCACGTCGCCGGTGAGGCATTCGGAGTGCACCCGCACCAGGACGTCACGGCCGTCGGACAGGTCGCCGAGGACCATCGCGATGTGCTCGCCACCGTCGATCCGCGAGGTGTAGCCGACGGCCTGCCACTGCCCGAACCGGTTCGGGATCGTGGTCTCGGCGTCACGGGAGACCAGGGTCTCGGTGCGCTTGCGGTACTCGACGAGCTGCTCGATCGAGATCAGCTTGAGGTCGTGCTCCTTGGCGAACACCTCGAGCTGCGGCAGCCGCGCCATGGTGCCGTCGTCGTTGACGATCTCGCAGAGCACGCCGGCGGGACGCAGGCCCGCCATCCGGGCCAGGTCGATCGTGGCCTCGGTGTGGCCGCGGCGGACCAGGACGCCCTGGTCCTTGGCGCGCAGCGGGACGACGTGGCCGGGCCGGCGCAGATCGGACGGGACCGTCGCCGGATCGGCCAGCAGCCGGATCGTGTGGGCGCGGTCGGCCGCCGAAATGCCGGTGGAGACGCCCTCGGACGCGTCGACCGTCACCGTGTAGGCGGTGCCGCGCACGTCCTGGTTGGTGTGGTGCATCGGCGGGAGGTTGAGCCGGTCGGCGTCGGCCTCGGTCACCGGCGCGCAGATGTACCCGGAGGTGTACCGGACCGTGAAGGCCAGCAGCTCGGGGGTGGCGTGCTCGGCCGCGAAGACGAGGTCGCCCTCGTTCTCGCGGTTCTCGTCATCGACGACGACGACCGGACGCCCGGCCGCGATGTCGGCAAGGGCCTCTTCGATCGTGTTGAAGATCGTCACTTCCGGTCTCCGATCATGCGTTCCACGTACTTGGCGACGACGTCCACTTCGAGGTTCACGGGGTCTCCTGGACCCTTGCGACCCAGGGTCGTCAGTTCGAGGGTGGTGGGGATCAGGCTGACGGTGAAGTAGTCCCGCGCGGCCTCGACGACGGTCAGGCTGATGCCGTCGACCGTGATCGAGCCCTTCTCGACCACATAGCGCGTGATCGGCTCCGGGAGGGAGATCTTGACGAGCTCCCACTTCTCCGAGGGGGTACGGCTGATGATCTGGCCGACGCCGTCGACGTGGCCCTGCACGAGGTGGCCGCCGAGGCGGTCCTGCAGCCGGACGGGGCGTTCGAGGTTGACCTTCGAGCCGGGGACCAGGGCGCCGAGCGAGGAACGCTCCAGGGTCTCCTGCATGACGTCCGCGGTGAAGGAGTCGTCCTTGAGGTCGACGACCGTGAGGCAGACTCCGTTGACGGCGATCGACGCGCCGTGCACGGCGTCGGAGGTGACCAGCGGGCCACGGATCTCCAGGACGGCCGATTCAGGGCCGTCGGACTTGCTGATGATCTCGCCGAGTTCTTCGACGATGCCGGTGAACACTCCCCTGTCCTCCTTGGTCTAAGGGGAGCTCCGGGGGTACTCAAACCGGCCCTGCCGTGAAGACGGCGCTCTGGGAAGAGCACCTGGCAAGGTTCGGCTCGCGCGCTGCCTCCCATCCGGACTTTCACCGTCGGTCCCGGAATCCCACCGGATCAACCGGCCGATGGCTTCGGCCGGGTCGCGGACTGTCACCGCCGGTTCGGAATTACACCGACCCCGGAGCACGCTTTGTTGAACGATGTCTTTACCCAACGGGCCCCGGCATTCCGGGACCCTGACTCTGCAACCAGTTTGCCACGCCCGGCATTCCCGGGACCACGTGACCCATGCCACGGCCACTTTTGGCCAAGCGAGCGCTTGGTTGTGTTACCGTGCTCCGCCGAAACCGAACGGCTGGTCCACGCGGGCGGCCTTCTCCGCCAGCGCGCGCAGGTTGCGGACGGCCTCGGCCGGATCGGCCGCGCCGTAGACCGCGTTGCCCGCCACGAAGACGTCCGCGCCCGCCTCGGCGGCGCCCTCGATCGTCTCGGCCGCGACCCCGCCGTCGACCTGGAGCCAGATGTCGAGCTCCCGGCCCTTGATCATCTCGCGGGTGCGGCGGATCTTCGGCAGGACCATGTCGAGGAACTTCTGGCCGCCGAAACCCGGCTCGACCGTCATCAGCAGGACCATGTCGACCTCGGGAAGGAGATCGTCGTACTGCTCGATCGCGGTCGCCGGGTTGAGCGCCAGCGAGGCGCGCGCCCCGGCCGAACGGATCTGGCGCAGGGTGCGGACCGGGGCCTTGGCGGCCTCGGCGTGGATGGTGACGCTCTGCGCGCCGGCCTCGGCGTAGGCCGGGGCCCAGCGGTCCGGGTCGTCGATCATCAGATGGCAGTCGAGCGGGATCGCGCTGTGCCGCAGCAGCGACTCGACGACCGGCAGGCCGAGGGTCAGGTTCGGGACGAAGTGGTTGTCCATCACGTCGACGTGGACCCAGTCGGCCGCGTCGGAGATCCGGCCGATCTCGTCGGCGAGCCGGGAGAAGTCGGCGGACAGGATGCTGGGAGAGATCTGAATGCCCATGATGGTTCCGAGTGTAGGGTTCCCGCCGGTCACCGCCTCACCCGGCCGGGTGATCAGACGGGTTGGCGTGCCGCCGGCCTGCCGCCGGGAAAGGCGATGCCGAGCTTGACGAAGGTTTCGGGAGCGCCCCACGTGGCCCAGAGACCGGCCACCGCGAACAGGACGAACTTCATGAAACCGCCCTGGCCGAAGAAGAGGCCGACACCCGTCACGACCAGGAAGCCGAGCAGGCCGATCGGCACCCTGAGCAGCTTCTGCGCCGTGGACCCGGCCGGGGTGAAGCCGCCGCGGGCCGTCATCGCCGACAGCCCGGCGAGGGTTCCGGCGAGCAGGCCGCACAGGGTCGCGCCCGGGTCGGTGCTGACGCGCGGCGCGCGCCCCCCG
>NZ_BAAGZI010000330.1:0-6693 GCF_054778695.1 Actinocorallia lasiicapitis | reverse complement strand
GCGGGTGCCGGGCCCCTGGCGGGTCGCCGTGCCCGACACCGCCGACCTCGGCGCCCTCGACGAAGGCTGGGCGGAGGCGTTCACCGCGACGGCCCGCGCCCTCGGCCACGAGGGCGTGACGCTCCTGCCGATCGACCCGGCCCCGTTCCTGGAAGCGGCACAGCTCCTCTACCAGGGCGCGTTCGTGGCCGAACGGTTCACGGCCGTCGGCGAGTTCGTCGCGAAGGGCGCAGCCGACCTCGATCCGACCGTCGCAGGGATCATCCGGACGGCCGAGAAGATCCCCGCCCACCGGCTGTTCGCCGACCGCGACACCCTCACCGACCTGCGCGACCAGGCGTTCGCCGCCCTCGGTGACGCCGACGCCCTCCTCCTGCCGACGGCCCCCGGCCACCCCACCCTCGCCGACGTCGCCGCCGACCCGATCGGCGCCAACACCCGGCTGGGCCGCTTCACCAACTCCACGAACCTGTTCGGGATGGCGTCGGTCGCGGTCCCGGCGGCCACGGTCGCCGGACGCCCGTTCGGGGTGATGCTCGTCGGCCCCGCCCACACCGACGACCGGCTCGCCGCGATCGCCTCCCACATCGTGCCGCCCGCGCGCGTCGCCGTCGTCGGCGCCCACCTCACCGGCCAGCCCCTCAACCACGAGCTGACGTCCCGTGGCGCGCGCCTCGTCGCCACCACCACGACCGCCCCCACCTACCGTCTCTACGCGCTCCCGACGATCCCCCCGAAACCCGGCCTGATCCGCGCCGAATCCGGCGCCCCCATCCAGGTGGAGGTCTGGGAGCTCTCGCCGTCCGCCCTGGGCTCCTTCCTCACCTCCATCCCCCGCCCCCTCGGCCTGGGCCGCATCGACCTGGCCGACGGCACCCCCGTCACCGGCTTCATCTGCGCGCCCGAAGCCCTCACCGACGCCCCCGACATCACCTCCCACGGAGGCTGGCGCGCCTACCTCGCCTCCCGCTGACCTCCACCGGGCAGCTCCACGGTGATGCGGAGCCCGCCGGTGGGGCGCGGGGTGAGGGTGAGGGTTCCGTCGTGCGCGTGGGTGATCGTCTTGACGATGGCCAGGCCCAGCCCGACACCCGCCTGATCGGTGTGGAGGCGTTCCGTGCCGCGCTGGAAGGGCTCGGTGAGTTTCGCGACCAGCGCAGGGGCGAGGACATCGCCGGTGTTCTCCACGGTGAGCGTCACGGTCCTGGCGCGGACCCCGGTGATCACCCGCACACGGCCCCGCGCGGGCAAGTTGTGGAGGATCGCGTTGTGCACGAGGTTCGTGGTCAGCTGCAGCAGCAGCGCCGGTGAACCCGCCGTGAAGGCGAGGTCGCCCGAAGTCTCGACGGTGACGCCGCGCCTCTCCGCGAGCGGCAGGAGCGTCTCGGCCGCCTCCTCCGCCAGCAGCGACAGATCGACGGGTTCGCGGCCGAAGGACCGCTGGTCGGCACGGCTGAGCAGGAGCAGCGCCTCGGTGAGGTCGATCGCCCGGGTGTTGACGGTGTGGAGACGGTCGAGGAGTTCGGCGGTGTCGTGCGAGGGGTCGGTGCGGGCCACGTCGAGCAGCGCCTTCGAGATCGCCAGCGGGGTGCGCAGCTCGTGGGAGGCGTTGGCCGCGAACCTCCGCTGCTCGGCGACGTGCGCCTCGAGCCGTTCGAGCATCCCGTCGAAGACGTCGGCGAGCTCCCGGAACTCGTCGCCGCTGCCCGGCAGCCGGATCCGGTGGGACAGCGACCCGCTGGTGGCCAGCCGGGTGGCGTCCGTGATGCGGGCCAGGGGGGCGAGCATCCGGCCGGCGAGGATCCACCCGCCGCCCAGCCCGAACAGCAGCAGGAAGAACAGCACCGCGGCCGCGGCCGACGCGAAGTCGTGCAGCAGCGTCGAGCGGACCAGCACCCCGCCGGGGACGCTCGTGTAGGCGGGCAGATGACGCAGAACGAAGACCCACATCAGGGCGAGCAGCAGCGCGCCGGCGAGCATGAGGAACCCGGCGTAGCTGAGGGTGAGTTTGAGGCGGACGCTCAGCCCCGGCTCCCTATCCACGCGCCCCGCCCGCACGGGTGTCGATGCGGTAGCCGACACCCGCCACGGTGGCGATCACCCAGGGCTCGCCGAGCCGTTTGCGCAGCGCCGAGACCGTGATCCGCACGGCGTTGGTGAACGGGTCGGCGTTCTCGTCCCACGCCCGCTCCAGAAGCTCCTCGGCGCTGACCACACCGCCTTCGGCCGCGACGAGGACTTCGAGGACGGCGAACTGCTTCCTGGTCAGCGGGACGTAGCGGCCGTCACGGTAGACCTCACGGCGGAACGGGTCCAGCCGCAGCCCCGCGATCTCCCGGACGGGCGGCCTGCTGTGGGCGCGCCTGCGGTCGAGGGCCCTCAGCCTGAGCACCAGCTCCCGAAGCTCGAACGGCTTGGTCAGGTAGTCGTCGGCGCCGAGCCCGAACCCGGACTCCTTGTCGTCGAGCCGGTCGGCGGCCGTCAGCATCAGGATCGGCATCCCGCTACCGGACGCGACGATCTGTGCGGCGATCTCGTCACCGGACGGCCCGGGGACGTCACGGTCGAGGACGGCGATGTCGTAGCTGTTGACGCTCAGCAGTTCCAGAGCGGTGTCACCGTCGCCCGCGATGTCGGCGGCGATCGCTTCCAAGCGGAGACCGGCACGGACGGCTTCCGCGAGAAAAGGCTCGTCCTCGACGATCAGCACACGCATGGGAACGATGCTACGGGGCGGCGCATATCGTCGGCATATTGAGAACTTCATACGTCCTGGCAACTGCGGGCTGCCTTGACTGGCGGTATGTCCTACCTATCGGCTTCGAAGCGGAGAACAATCCGAAGGGCGTGGTGGATTCTCGGCGTCGGCGTGATGGTGACGATCGGCGTCGTCATCGGCCGTCAATCGGAGAATTCCGTGCCCTCCTCCGCCATGTCATGGTCCCGCCCCAGCGTGCCGCTCACGCGTGGTCCGCTCGGCGCGGCCGACGGTGTCGTCTCCGGTGGCGTCACCGTCTTCGACGAGGTGATTCCGGCCGTGACCAGGCTGGATCCCGCTCTCCGTGTCGCTCTCCGCCGGGCCGCGACGGACGCCGAGAAGGACGGAGTCACGTTCTCCGTCAATAGCGGCTGGCGTTCCCCGGCCTACCAGAATCACCTTCTTCGCGAAGCGGTCGCCGAATACGGATCCGTGAAAGAGGCCGCCCGATGGGTGGCGACCGCGGAAACGTCCCTTCATGTGCAAGGAAAAGCGGTCGACGTCGGACCTTCCGCCGCCGAGACATGGCTGTCGCGACACGGCGCCGAATACGGCCTGTGCCAGATCTACCGGAATGAGCCCTGGCATTTCGAACGCCGTCCCACGGCGATCTCTCAAGGCTGCCCGAGCCTGTACGCCGACCCCACCCAGGACCCTAGGATGCGCAAGTGATCGACGGAGAGCGGGGCCAGACCGCGGGGATTTGGCGGCGCGGCCCGCTGCTCACGGCGCTGGCACTGCTGCTGGGCCTGCTCCTGCTCCTGCACGCGCAGATCCCGAACCGTCCAGGAAACCTCGGCAGCCTGATCGAGACCTTCCTGCCCTGGTCCGGTCTCGGCGTCCCCGTCCTCCTGGCCGGGGCCCTGTACCGCCGCTCCGCCGCCGCGGCCGTCGCCCTGCTGCTGCCGACCGCAGTGTGGATGCACCTTTTCGGCGCCCTGCTCCTCGACAAATCTCACCCGGGCGGCGACCTCACCCTGGTCAGCCACAACGTCGGCGCCGCCAACCCCGACCCCACCACCACCGCCCGCACCCTCGCCGCCTCCGGCGCCGACATCCTGGCCCTGGAGGAACTCACCCCCCAGACCACGGGCATCTACGAGAACGAACTGGCGGCCACCCACCCCCACCACACGGTCCTGGGCACGGTCGGCCTGTGGAGCAAGTTCCCTTTGTCGGACACCCACCCGATCGACGTCATGAACCACGGCCCCCTGGCCGCCACCATCACGGCCGAGCGGAAAGCCGCCCCGAACCGGGCGCTGCGCACCACGGTCACCGCCCCGTCCGGCCCTCTGGTCGCCTTCGTCGCCCACCTGGGCTCCGTCCGCGTCAACCCCCGAGCCGGCTTCTGGACGGCGTCCCGCAACATCGGCATCCAGGCCCTCACCCGAGCCGTCACCACCGAAGAACACCAACGAGTAGTTCTGCTGGGCGACCTGAACGGCACCACCACCGACCGAGCCCTCACCCCCCTCACCGCCCACCTCCGCCCAACCCAGGAAGCCGCCGGCACCGGCTTCGGCTTCACCTGGCCGGCAACCTTCCCCGTCGTCCGAGCCGACCACATCCTCACCCGCGGCGTAACCCCGACCCGCTCCTGGCTACTCCCTGCCACCCCCAGCGACCACCTCCCCATAGCAGCCAAAATCACCTGGTGGCCACCGCTGGACGCCGCTGCCGTCCTGCGCCAGCTGGCAAGTGAGTTGGCCTTCGGATCCGCCCTGAAGCAGGAAGCGGAAAACCTGGGCACGGCGTTCATGCTGCTCGAGGCCGTCGAGCATGGTTCTCTCGCATGGCTACCGGTAGTGGGCGATCGCGATGGCGCCGACCGGGTTGGCCTCGCCGTCGGCGATCGATCCTGCGCGGAGGAACACCTCGGCCTTCGGGACGATCGCGAGATGGCCTGGTTCGAGCACGCGGGTCTCGGGGCCGTCCAGCGGGTCGGGTGTGATGGCCGTGCGGGTCCAGCGTCCGCCGGCGTCGCGATGGAAGAGCGCGGTCTCGCTGGTCCGGTCAGACTGCCCGGCGATCCAGACGTTCTTGCCGACCGTGACGGGTTGTCCGAGCATCCAACCGCGCGCTTCGCGCGGTGTTTCGGCCTTCCATCGAGTCCCGGTCCAGATGATGAGGGAGCCGACGGACGTCTTCTCCTTGGACGTGCGGTTGCACGTGGCCATGGGTTTCCCGGCCGTTCGCGTGATCTGCGCGTGCCCCCTCTCACAGGAAGGGAACGGCACTTCCCGCCAGCGCTTCCCATCGAACCGGACGGCGCGAAGGCGGCCGCCTCCCTCAGGGAACGTCGGGGTGGCCTTCAACCCGGTGCCCCACAGGTGTCCCTTGACCCCCATCACCACCGAGCCCAGCACCAGGGGAACGGAGCTCTCCTTCCACGATCTGCCGTTGAAATGAAGGGCGACCGCACGGAAACGCCCCTGCACGACCCGGGAACCGAACAGCCACACGTCCTTGGGCCCGGTGACGGCCATCGACCCGATCGTGTACCCCTCCCACCTCCGCACCACGGACCAGGCTTTGCCGTTCCATCGGGCGAGCGTCGAGGCGTGATGCTGCTCGCGTGGCGGATACGGCGCCTCGGGCAGCCTGAACAGGCCGACCGCCCAGACATCGCGCGGACCGGACGCGGCGACCGGCCCCACGAGGTTGCCCATCCGGCGAGGAAGGCGCGTGGATCTCCAGCGCTCGCCGTTCCAGCGGTAGGCCAGCAGATCGTTGGTCGGCCGGTCCTTGAAATCGGCGCCGTCCGAGCTGCCGAACGCCCACGCCTGCCGCGCGTCGACGGCCAGAACCCGGTCGAACGACGAGAAGCCCTTGCTGACCTTCGGTTCCAGCACCTTGTCGAGCTGCCAGTCCTGCGACGCCAGCGCAGGCGAGCCGCCACCCAACAAGACTGCCCCGAGCAGCACGACACAACCCGTGATCTTCGACATTCGCAACAGGCCGACTCCCATCCACCCCGCCCAGCCGAACGGGCGGGCCCTGCAGTATCTCTGAAGATCACAGGGAGCGGGACGCTGTATCGCCTGGCGTGAGAGCGACGGGATACGTTGGCTTGATGATCAATCCGGTGGAGTTGGTGGTTTTCGACTGTGACGGCGTGCTGGTCGACAGTGAGCGCATCGCGGTTCGGGTGCATTCGGGCGTGCTCTCGGAGCTGGGGTGGCCGTTGAGCGAGGCCGAGGTGACCGAGCGGTTCGTCGGGCGCTCCACCAAGTCGATCAACGAGCTGATCGAGGCTCAGCTGGGATCGGTGGTGACGGCCGAGGTCGAGCGCCGTTTCCAGCGGCTGCACGCGGAAGCGGTGGACGCCGAGTTGACCGCAGTCGACGGCATCGTTGAGGCGCTGGACGCGATCACGCTCCCGACCTGCGTGGCTTCGAGTGGAAGCCACGCGAAGATGCGTCATACGCTGGGCCGTACCGGGCTGTATCAGCGGTTCGAAGGACGGATTTTCAGCGCGTCCGAGGTGGTCCACGGCAAACCGGCGCCCGATCTGTTCTTGCATGCCGCCACACAGATGGGTGTTCGACCAGACCGATGCGTGGTGGTCGAAGACAGCCGGTTCGGCGTCCAGGCCGCACGCGCCGCAGGTATGCGCGCCCTCGCCTACGCGGGCGGGTTGACCCCGGCGCAGTGGCTGGAAGGCCCCGCCACGATCGTCTTTGACGACATGCGCCTGCTTCCTGAACTCCTCGACCAACTCTGACGGATCCGGTGTGACCGAGTTGCGGAAGCCACCTTCATGAGGTCCCGCACGGACGCCTGGGCCTCTGACAAGCGAAAACGTCCGAGGTGGGCGGCTGAGCGCGGCGCCTTCGCTGAGGGCGTCCGGTTCCGGCTGGTTCGGTGGAGTCGGCCTCTTGTGACGTCCTCGGGCGTCGCGCCCTTATTGGGGTTGTTCGGGTGGGGGGGTG
>NZ_BAAGZI010000329.1:0-6697 GCF_054778695.1 Actinocorallia lasiicapitis | reverse complement strand
CCTGCTCAAGGCCCGCGCGGAGATCGCGACCAACGCCGCGGGCGAGGTCGACACCGCGTGGTGCCTGACGGAGCTGGCCCGCGCCGAGACCATGCTCGGCAACCCGGCCGACGCGGTGACCCTCGCGGGCGAGGCGCTCGACCTGCTCGGCGACGCCCCCCGCCGCACCTCCGCCTGGGCGCTCACCGTCCTGGGCGAGGCGTATGTCCGGCTGGGCGACCGCCCGGAGGCGATCGAGGTCCTGTCGCGCGCCGCCACCTGCCTGGAGGACATGGAGGCCACCCGGGACGCCGCCCAGGCCTGGTTCGACCTCGCCGAGCTGATGGGCGAGACGGGCGATGAGGACCACCGCCGCGACGCCTACCGCCGCGCCCTCGTCTGCGTCGGCCTGTGATCGTCGCCCCTGCGATCGACACCCTGAGATCGCGGCCTCGTCCCTTAGGGGCGGGTCGTCTCCCTCTCAGGGCTGAGGCCCCGCCTCAGGGTGGAGTGCTCCGCCGGAGAACACGAACGGCCCCGTCCGGAGGGACGGGGCCGAGGGCGTTGCGACGACCGGGGTGTGGCGGGATCAGGCGGCGAGGACGATCTCCTCGCGGGCCGGGGACGCGGTCTCGGCGCCCTTCTTCGCGAAGACGACGAGGCGCAGGGTGAGGAAGCGGGCGAGCCCCGCCACACCCGACGCGGTGATGTAGACGGCCTGCTCGAGCAGGACCGCCGGGTGGGCGGCGAGCTTGTGCAGCACCAGCATGGCGACCGAGGTGACCAGCCAGGCGGCCACCGCGGTGGCGCTGGACTCCAGGTGCATCCGCCAGCCGCGGCGGTCGCTGGCGAAGCTCACCCGGCTGTGCAGCTCATTGGCGGCGAGGGTGCCCGCGACCGTCACGAGGGCGTTGGCGAGCAGCAGGCTCAGCCGCGCCTCCAGGGCGACCAGCAGCAGGCTGGACAGGAGGGTGACGCCGCCGCCGCACAGGACGAAACGGAGGAACGAGGCGATCGGGCCGGGGGTCTGCGAGGTCGTCATGGCACTGAGGTTCGCGCGCCGTGCTGACAGCTCCCGCACAAGCGGCTGACAGAGCTTCATACCGTTCACGGTACCTACGGGCACTGACATTTCCTGGGGGCCCATCGGTGATCACCGCCTTCTCCTTGTTCCGGACGTTACGCCTCGATGTCGCCCCTTGATAGAACCGCTTCCTGTCTTCTCCGTCACTCCCACGTGAGGACCAAATCAGCGGCCCGGAACGGTACCTCCGGGGGAGAAGGATCTTCAGGGTCGATGCCAGGATGAAGAGGTGAAAAGTCTGCTTCGGCCTCTGGTTTCCGGGACGACGTGGCGCCGCTTCGCGTTCCTGGTGATCGGCGGAGCGCTCTTCGTCCCCTTCGCGATCACCTATCTGATCTTCGCGGGCATGATCCCGATCGTGAACGGCTGGGTCGGGGTCGCCACCGTCCTGCTGGAGATCCTGGCCTTTCCGCCCGTCGTCGGGATGGTCGGGCTGCTGCCCGTCGTCCGGTCGCTCGAAGGGGCCTTCACCAAGGAGCTGGTCGGGGAGCCCGAGACGCTCGGGGCCGATCCGGCGTGGCCGTCCCGGGTCCGTGCTGCGGCCTGGTTCGCCGCCCACGTGGTCACCGGAGCGGTGTTCGGGGCGCTGTGCGTGCTGACCCCGGTCTACGCGGTCATGTCGTTCGTCATGCCCTTCCACCAGGGGAAGAGGGGCCGGCCCCAGCCGATCCAGGCGATCGTCGAGTCCGAGTGGCGGTGGCTCATCCCGGTCACCGGGATCCTGGCGGCCGTCGCGCTGCTCGCACTGCTGGTGCTGCTCGGCCGGATCGCCGCGAAGCTCGCGCCGTACGCGCTCGGGCCGTCCGCGCAGGAACTCCTCGCGGCCGCTGAGAGGCGGGCCGACGCCCTCGCCGAACGGAACCGGCTCGCCCGTGAACTGCACGACTCCGTCGGCCACGCGCTCAGCATCGTCACCGTCCAGGCCAGCGCCGCCGCCCGGGTGCTGGACCGCGATCCGGACTTCGCGAAGACGGCGCTGTCGGCGATCGAGGAGTCGGCGCGCGCCGCGCTCGAGGACTTGGACCATGTGCTCGGGCTCCTCCGCGAGGAGGACAAGAGCGGCCGCACCCCGCAGCGGACCTTGAAGGATCTCGACGACCTGCTCGGCAACACCGGACTGGAGATCAGCTTCGACTGCGAGGGCGATCTGGAACGTGTTCCAGCCGCGGTGTCGCGGGAGGCGTACCGGATCGTCCAGGAAGGGCTGACCAACGTCGCCAAGCACGCCGGGCACGTCCCGGTGCGGCTGCGGCTCGAGGCGCGCGCCGAGGAACTGGAACTCGATCTGACCAATCCGCGCGGCGATCTCGTCCAGGCCGGTCAGGATCTCGGCGGGCGCGGTCTCGGCGGCCTGCGCGAACGGGTGCGGGTGCTGCGCGGCACGATGTCGGCGGGGCCGCAGGACGATCTCTGGCGCGTCAGCGTCACCATTCCGATCACAAGGGGAAACTCCGCATGACCACGGTACTGATCGTCGACGACGAGCAGCTCATCCGGGCGGGCCTGCGCGCCATCGTCGCCGCCGAACCGGATCTGGAGGTGGTCGGTGAGGCCGGGGACGGCGCCGCCGCCCAGTCCGAGACGGCCAGGCTCCGCCCGGACGTGGTCCTGATGGACGTCCGGATGCCGGGCGTGGACGGCATCCAGGCCACCAGGAACATCCTGGAGCGGGCCGCGGAACCGCCCAAGATCCTGGTGGTGACGACGTTCGAGAACGACGACTACGTCTACGACGCCCTGCGGGCGGGCGCCAACGGCTTCCTGCTCAAGCGTTCGCGTCCTGAGGAGATCCTGCAGGCGATCCGGCTGGTCGTGCAGGGCGACATCCTGCTGTTCCCGGCGGCGATCAGGGCGCTGGCCGCCGCCCGCACGGAGCGGAGCGGCGGCGGCAAGGCCCCGGTCTGGCACGGCCAGCTCACCGAGCGGGAGGCCGAGGTGCTGCGGCTGATGGCCTCGGGGCTGTCGAACGCGGAGATCGGCGAGTCGCTGTTCGTCAGCCTCCAGACCGTCAAGACCCATGTCGGCAACCTGCTGGGCAAGCTGGGCGCCCGCGACCGCACCCAGGCCGTGATCTTCGCCTATGAGACGGGGTTCATCCAGCCGCGCTAGGCGGTCTCGCTTTCGGGGTTCTTGCCGAGCCGGGCCAGCATGGCGTTGTAGGCGTCGAGTTCGGCGTCGGAGTCGAGGACGGCTTTGCGGTCTTCGCGGCGGGACTGCTTGCCGTCGGCCATCGCCCACTGGAAGACGATCGCGATCAGCACCACGAAGGTGGGGATCTCGCCGAAGCCCCAGGCGATCGCGCCGCCCGTCTGCAGGTCGTGGACCATGGACACCGCCCAGGGCGGGTGGACGGCCGAGTACCAGCCGGGCGCGAGCGGTTCGCCCATGTTCATCACGGCGATGCCGAAGAAGGCGTGGAACGGCATCGTGACGAACAGCAGCAGCAGTTTCGCGACGTAGGGGATTTTCCTGGGCGCCGGGTCCACCCCGATGATCACCCAGTAGAACAGGAAGCCCGTCAGCAGGAAGTGGCTGAGCATGAAGATGTGGCCGAGGTGGTTGCGCATCAGCCATTCGAACGCGGGGCTGTAGTACAGCGCGTAGGTGCTGCCGATGAACAGGGCCGTCGCGACCAGCGGATGGCTCAGGAACTTGATCGTCTTGCTGTGCAGGGCCATGACCAGCCACTCGCGCGGCCCGAGATCGCCCTTGATCTTGGCGGGTTTGAACGCGCGGAGGGCGAGGGTCATGGGCGCGCCGAGCACCAGCAGGATCGGCGTCATCATAGCGAGGGTCATGTGCTGGGCCATGTGCACGCTGAACAACAGCGGCGCGTAGGTCGCGACGCCCGTCATGGTGACCGCGACGATCGACAGCAGCCCGGCGATCCAGGCGATGAGCCGGCCCCACGGCCAGGTGTCGCCGCGCCGCCGCAGCCGGACGACGCCCGCGATGTACAGCCCGCCCAGCACCAGCACGAGGGTCAGGAAGAACAGGTCGAGCCGCCACAGCGTCGCCAGCCGGGCGACTGTGATCGGCGCGGGCATCTCGTAGCCGATCAGCGCCTTGATGCTGGATTCGGGCAGGGACGGGGCGGGCGCGGCCGTCCGGGACAGCGCGACGGCGATGCCCATGGTCGCCGCCATGATCGCGGCTTCGACGACGGCGAGCCGGGTGAACGCCAGCGGCTTCTTCGCCGCGATCAGCGGGATGGTGTGCTCGCGGTGCCGCCAGCCGAACCAGCCGAGGACGGCGAACGCCACCACCTTGATCAGGATCAGCCGGCCGTAGTCGGAGTCGAAGAGCTGGAGCGGGTCGGGGATCCGGGAGATCGTGTTGGCCAGCCCGCTGAGCCCGGTGATCGCGAAGCACCACACGGCCATCCGGCTGAACCGGGTGGCGGCGACGTCGAGCTGCCGCTGCTGGGTGAGCGCGTGCCAGGTCAGCACGGCGAGCCCGCCGACCCACGGCACGACCGCGGCCAGGTGCAGCGCTAGCCCGATCACCGCGACGCCGTGGTTGGCGGAGGCGGCGGAGTGGCCGGTCAGGGCGGGCGGCAGCAGCGCGACGAACGCCAGCGCCAGCAGTCCCAGCGCGGAGGCGGGCGAGGTGATGGTCCGCGCCAGCAGCGCCACGACCACGGCCAGCAGGATGACGATCAGCAGTCCCGTGCCCTGCGGGAGCTGCCCCACGTAGCTGGACAGTTCGTTGCCCTGGAGCACGGTGAGGATCGGGACGCCGAGGATGTCGGCGACCGTCAGCACCAGGGTGCCGCCCGCGCCCGCGGCCCAGACCGTCGCGGCCCAGGAGGCTGCGTGCAGGTACTTCTCGCCCGCCGCGCTCAGCTCGCCCTTGACCAGGGGGAGCAGCACGATGGCCATGACGAGGCAGCCGAGGGTCACCGACGCGCCCAGGTCCATCACGGTCCGGCTCAGCGGCAGCCCCCAGCGGACCAGCCGGCCCGCGTCGGAGATGCCGGGGATGACCTTCTCGCCCGCCGCGCCGCCCAGCAGCAGCGCGCCGACCAGCCCGGCCAGCGCCGCCAGCGCGACGATCAGCGACGCTTTGACCGCCCTAGCCACGCTTGCGCCGCATCGAGAACAGGATGCCGATCCCCGCTCCGGCCGCCAGGCCGACCCCGACCATCAGCCAGCGCGCCCCGCCGCCCTCGGACGTCGCGGGCACGGGCGTGCCGGTGCCGACCGGGGTGAGGTCGGTGGGCTGGGCCGTCGCCGGCCCGGCGACCACGGTGAAGGCGAGGGTGCCGGTGACGGGGTGGCCGTCCTCGGAGACGACCCGGTAGCCGATCGTGTAGGCCCCCGCGGGCAGATCGGGCATGACGTTCTGCACGACCTCCGCGCCGGTGACCTTGGGCGCGCCGCGCTGCCAGGTCTCCTTGTTCGCGCCCGTGATGGTGACCTTGACCAGCCCGGCCTGCAGGTCCTCGTTGAACTTCAGCGCCACCCGGGCGGGTGCGGAGATCCGCGCGCCGTCGGCGGGGCTGCTGCCGGTGAGCTCGGTGTGCGCCGAGGCGGGGGCCGCGGGCAGGGCGATCAGTGCCAGCGCCGCAGCGCCGGACAGGGCGAACCGTCGTGCAGTCATGGGTCTTCTTACGCGAATCGGGGCCGGGTGACCTCATCACCTTATTGACCCGTGGACGTGATCCGCGCCCGGCTCCGTGATTCAGCCGAGCAGCCCGGTCCTGCCGTGGACCGCGAACTCAGCGCCCAGCCCCTCGTGATCTCCGAACGGAACGTAGCGGAGATCACGCCCGGGCCGGCGGTCAGCAGCTGCAGTCGCAGCCGCAGCAGTCGCATCCGTCGCAGCAGTTCGAGCCCTCACCGCAGCAGCTGCAGCAGTCGCAGCAGCCCGAGCAGTCGCAGTTGCCGTCGCAGTGGCGGGAGCAGACGCAGCGGTCGTCGCAGGAGGCGTGCTTCCACTCGCTCCAGTCGGGCCGCCACAGCCCGCAGGTGCAGCCGACCAGCGCCCCCGACAGGCACAGCTCGGGGCCGAACCCGGGGCGCGGCGGGCGGTGGCGCGGCGGCTTGTGCCCGGGCGGCGGGTACTGGCCGGGCGGGTACTGGCCGACGACCGGGAGCAGCGGGAGGCCGCCGCGTTCGGGACGGCCGGCGTCCGGGCGGGCATAGGGATGGCCGGTGAACGCGCGGTCCACCGACTTGCGCAGCTCCTTGTCGAGCAGGGCGCGGACCAGGCGCGGGTTCTCGAACTCGACCTCGGCCAGGGCCAGCCGCAGGCCGTGCAGGGCGTCGTCGGCGGTGCGGCGGGCCTGCTCGATCGAGGTGCCGGTCGCGACCAGCGGGTTGTAGACGCCCGCGGCGTGATCGTCGGGCAGGTCCTCGACGGCGTCGAGGAGATGGGCGAGCCGGCCGAAGAACCGGCCCGCCTCGGCCAGCGGCTCGGCGTTGCCCGGCCGTCCCGCCAGGACAGCGGTGTGCGCGAAGGCCGCCGCGACGGCCGTCTCGGTCGGCTCGGTGATCTCCAGCAGGGACAGGCCCTCAGTCTGCTCCAGGACCGCCTGCCGGGCCACGGCGTCCCGCAGGACCGCCGGGTCGAAGCCGATGCCGGCGCTGGTCGTGCCGCCGGCGCGGTCCCAGCCGTCCGCGACCTTCGACG
>NZ_BAAGZI010000328.1:0-6701 GCF_054778695.1 Actinocorallia lasiicapitis | reverse complement strand
GTGCCGTCGGCGGCCTCCTCGGTGCGGCGGCGGTACGGCGACACGATGCTCGGGCTGGCCCGGCTCGCCGCGGCCGAGCTGCGCCAGGACGGCTCGGACGTCCGGGCGGGTCAACTGCTGCGGAGAGCGGCGGGAACGCCCGACCAGGGCGGGCTCAGGGGCGTCCAGCGCCGTTCCAACCTGGCCGGTGCGCTCCGGGTGCGGGGCGGCTCCGACGGTCGTCCGGTGATCATCGTGGACGACATCCTGACGACCGGGGCGAGCGTGGCCGCCGCCTGGGAGGCGCTGGACCGCGCCGGGATCGCGGTCGAGGGCGCGGCGGTGCTCGCGACGGCGCCCGTCCCACGGACTGGACATGGACAAACCACTACATTCGGCTATTGATTCCGTCCCGTGCGAGCAAACTCACCTGAAGGCCACAACCGTCTGACCTGCCGCGGAAACCCCGGTGGACACGGGCCCGACGTCGCCTTTCGCCTCGCTGAGCGTCACCCACGGTGAGTTTTGCCGCCGATCGGCCTCATGACATTCGCGTCGGGAGGGGCTAGCGTTCTGACATGGCACCCACCCGGGTCCGTGGTTGCGCCGGATCGTCGCCCCTCTCCGGAGGTGCACGACCCGTGCAAGCCGATGCCAGTCGCAGGCGAAACGGTCCACGTAAGCCGACTTTTTGTCGAGTGATCACGGTGCGGCTTAGAAGTAAGCCCTGCCCCGCCGCCGGATCAGATATCCGGCGTCACGGGAGAAGAGCAGTAGTGGCATGGGCTGCGAGACTCTCAGCAGGCGATTGTGGGGTCGAAGACCAGGTCGGACGGGTGGGTGCCCCTCCATCGACGGAAACATCTGGAACCTTGCTTTCCGGACTGTCCGTTATCTCTGTAGAGAAGGGGGGTCCCGAGAGTGGACATCATCGTAACGGGCCGCCACACCGAGGTGAACGAGCGTTTCAAGCAGCACCTCACCACCAAGCTGGCCAAGATCGAGAGGCTCGACTCGAAGATCCAACGAGTGGACGTGGAGGTGACCGAGGAGCGTAACCCCCGCCGGGCGGAGCACAAGGAGCGGATCGAACTGACCCTCCACTCCAAAGGTCCCGTCGTCCGGGCGGAGGCCGCGGCCGAGGACCGCTACGGCGCCCTCGACCTGGCGCTCGACAAGCTCGACGCACGGCTCCGCAAGTCCGCGGACCGGCGCAAGTGGCACGGTGGCCGCAAGGCCCGCGACGCCGGCACCCTCGCCGGGCTGCCCGACGTCCCCGTCGAGTCGGTCGGTGGCGCGGAACGCGTGGCCGTCGGCTACGTCGCGGAGAAGGCGGCCGAGGAAGCCGACGGCAACCTCGTCGCGATCGAGATGGACGGCGACGGCCCCGTCGTCGTCAGGGAGAAGGGGCACACCGCCGCGCCCATGACGGTGGATCAGGCCCTCTACGAGATGGAACTTGTCGGCCACGACTTCTTCCTGTTCAGTGACAAGGAGAGCGGTAAGCCGAGCGTCGTCTACCGGCGGCGGGGATGGGACTACGGCGTCATCCGGCTGAGCGAGGAGTGAACCGGCCGGTGACCGGCACAGGACGCAGCCCGGAGTGATCTGACGTATGCGTCCCGTCACCGTCCTCGCCGTGCCATGATCTAGGCATCCCGGCTCAGCACAAGGGGAGGCAGGAGTGAGCGCATCGGCGCCCAGCCCACGCGAGCCACGTGAGGCCCGCACCGAACCGATCCGGGTCCTGATCGTGGACGATCACGCCCTGTTCCGCAGGGGCCTGCTGATGGTCCTGCGCGAGGAACCGGACATCCAGGTGGTCGGCGAGGGCGGTGACGGCCAGGAAGCCGTCGTCAAGGCGGCTGAACTGCTGCCGGACGTCGTCCTGATGGACGTGCGGATGCCGCGTCGCAGCGGTATCGAGGCGTGCGCCGCCATCAAGGAGGCCGTCCCCAGCACCAAGATCGTGATGTTGACGATCTCGGACGAGGAAGAGGATCTGTTCGAGGCCCTGAAGGCCGGGGCCTCGGGCTACCTCCTCAAGGAGATAGCGATCGACGAGGTCCCGCAGTCGGTGCGGGCCGTCCACGGCGGGCAGTCGCTGATCAGCCCGTCCATGGCGTCGAAGCTGATCAGCGAGTTCACCGCGCTGGCCAAGAAGTCGGAGGAGCGGCAGCAGCAGGTGCCCGCCCCCCGGCTGACCGACCGGGAGATGGAGGTGCTGCGGCTGGTCGCCCGGGGCCTCGGCAACCGGGAGATCGCCAAGGAACTGTTCATCTCCGAGAACACCGTGAAGAACCACATCCGGAACATCCTGGAGAAGCTTCAGCTCCACTCCCGGATGGAGGCCGTGGTCTACGCGGTGCGCGAGAAACTGCTCGAGATCACCTAGATCGCTAGCCGTTGACGGGGGCCAGGTCGGGGACGCCGGGTGCGTCCCCCCTGTCCCCCGCCGCGACGGCCTTGCGGCCGAAGTACCAGACGTAGGCGAGGAACGTGATCTCGGCGACGACGCCGATGCCGATCCGCAGCCAGGTGGTGTGCACCCAGCCCGTCACGAAGCCTTCGATCGCGCCCGAGACCAGCAGCACGCCGATCAGGCCGAGGGCGACGCTCATCGCGGCGCGGCCCTCTTCGGCGAGCGCCTGGCCGCGGGGGCGGCGGCCGGGGTCGACGACCGTCCAGCCGAGTTTGAGGCCGACCCCGCAAGCCACGTAGACGGCCGTCAGTTCGAGCAGGCCGTGCGGCAGGATCAGCCCGAAGAAGATGTCGAGTTTGCCGTGTGCGGCGAACAGCCCGCCGGCGATGGCCAGACCGAGCTGGTTGGTGAACAGCACGAAGATCACCGGGATGCCGAGCAGGATCCCGAAGGTGATCGCCATCGCCGACACCCAGGCGTTGTTCACCCACACCTGGAACGCGAACGCCCCCGCGTCGTGGTCGGTGTAGTAGTTGACGAAGTCCTTGTCCAGATACTGCTGGATCTCGTACGGGCTGCCGATCGCGGCCTGCACCTCGGGGTTGTTGGCGATCCACACCGCGACGACCAGCGCGAAGACGTTGCCGAGCACCGCGCAGCCCAGCCACCACCAGCGCAGCCGGTAGACCGTGCCGGGGAACGACACCGTGACCGTCCGGAAGAGGTCGCGCCAGAGCGGGGCGTTGGCGCCGCCGACCGCGGCCCTGCCCCGCGACACCAGTGACGACAGCCGGCCCACCACGGCGGGGTCGGGCGAGGCCGATCGCACGACCGACAGATGGGTCGCGGCCCGCTGGTAGAGCTCGACCAGCTCGTCGACCTCCGCGCCGGTCAGCTTGCCCGGCCGGTTGATGAGCTGTTCCAGCCGCATCCACTCGGCATTGTGCACGGCCACGTAGGCGTCGACATCCACAGGGGAAATCTACAGGGATACTTCCGATTCGTTCCTGCCGTCATACTGGGCGCATGACGGTTCCCGGCGATCTGGTCACAGGCGAGGCGGTCGCGCTCGACATCCGGCCCGCGCGGCTGGCCAGCCGCGCGACGGGGCTGGCGATCGACCTGTTCATCATGGGCTCGCTGGCCACGGTGCTGATCTGGATGGCGACGATGGTGGCGCTGTTCGCCGACGAGGCCGTCGCGGTCGGTCTGACGATCGTGGTGACGGCCGGGGTCTTCGTCGGCTATCCGGCGACCATGGAGACCGTGACCAGGGGACGGACCGTCGGCAAGATGGCGATGGGCACGCGCGTGGTGTCGGTGGACGGTGGGCCCGTCCGGTTCCGGCAGGCGCTGATGCGGGCGCTCGCCGGATTCGTGGAGTTCCTGACCTTCTCCGGCGCGCCCGCGCTGATCTGCTCGCTGTTCAACCGGCAGGGTCGCAGGCTCGGCGACCTGTTCGCCGGCACCCTGGTGATCCAGGACCGGGATCCGGCCGCGACCGTCTACGGGCCCGTCGCGCAGATGCCGATGTACCTGGTGCCGTGGGCGCAGTCGCTGGAACTGTCGCGGATCGACGACGACCTCGCGCTGAGCGGCCGCCAGTATCTGCTGCGGTTCTGGGAGCTGCTGCCCGAGGTCAGGGACGAGCTGGGCGCGCAGCTCATGGGGCGGCTCGGGCCGCTGCTGTCGCCGCCGCCCCCGCCGGGCACCCGTCCCGAGATCGTGATCTCGGCGGTGCTGGCCGAGCGGCGTCGCCGGGAGACCGACCGGCTGTTCGCGCGCCGCCGCAAGCGGGAGGACCTGCTCCGCAGGAACGGCCAGCATGTGCCGCTCGACCCGCCGCCCCCACCGGTGATCATCCGCGGGATGCACGGGAACGCGTTCCAGGCCGGGATACTCCCCCCGCCGCCGCCACCCCTGCCGTACGGGTACGGGGTGCCGCAGCAGCAGGGGCCGCCGGTGCCGCAGCCTGGCGCTTCTTGGCCAAGCGGCCGTTAGGTCTTTACAGAGGGGGCCGGAGCGCCCAATAATCCGAGGAAATTTCATCTTCTTCGGAGGTCGAGGCATGGGCTCGATGCGGCGCATCGCGGTGACGGCGGCTCTGGCCGGGGCACTGGCCGCCCCCGCCCAGGCTGCCCACGCCTACGACGGCCAGACCTGGATCACCGACGACCAGGGGCGCGCCCTCATCCTGCACGGGCTGAACACGGCCAGCTCCGCCAAGGACACCTCCGGGCTGCCATGGATCGAACGGTCCGACGTGGTGCTGGAGCGACGGCTGATGGGGACCAACTCCGTCCGGTACCTGCTCCAGTGGAAGAACATCGAGCCGTCGCCCGGGGTCTACGACGAGCAGTACCTCGACGACGTCGCGGAACGGCTCCGCTGGTACCGGGAGCAGGGGATGCACGTCGTCCTCGACATGCACCAGGACATCTACTCGCCCAGCGCCTGCAAGGGCGCGGGCAACGGCGCGCCCGCCTGGGCGACCTTCACCGACGGGCTGCCGTGCACACCGCAGAGCCCGTGGGTGCTGACCTACGTCCAGCCGGCCGTGCTCCGGGCCTACGACCACTTCTGGGGCACCACCGGGAAGCACCCCGAACTGGCGCGGCGGTACGCCGAGATGTGGCGGCACGTCGCCGACCGGTTCAAGGACGAACCCGCCGTCCTCGGCTACGACCTGATGAACGAGCCGTTCGGCGGGACCCGGCAGTTCGGGTTCTTCGAAGGGCCCGTCCTCACACCGTTCTACCAGCGGATCATCGACCGGATCAGGACCGTCGACACCAAGAACTGGATCTTCGTGGAGCCGCAGTCGCTGGGCGTCAACCAGGGGGCCGAGAGCTCGCTGGGCGCGCTGGACGGCGACCGGATCGTGCTCGCGCCGCACTTCTACCCCGGGCTCGTCGACCTCGGCGGGACCTACAGCGGGGTGACGAAGATGCTGGTGCAGGCCGAGTTCGTGCTCTGGAAGAAGAACATGACCGATCTGGCCCGCAAGCTGAAGCGGCCGCTGTGGATCGGGGAGATCGGCGCGATGGACATGAAGGTGCCGGGCGGCGCCGACTACACGTCCGACTGGCTGAAGATGACCGAGGAGCTGGCGATCGGCTACGCCTACTGGTCGAACGACGCCGGGCCCGACCGGACGGGCGTCGACACCTCGATCAACCCGATCCTCGACGGGAAGCTGACCCAGGTCGGACGGATCATGGCGCGGCCGTACGCGCGGGCCGTCGCGGGCGTCCCGACCTCGATCAAGGTGTCGGGCGCGGCGCTGACGGTGTCGTGGACGGCCAACGGCGCGCAGGGGCCGACCGAGATCTGGTTCCCCGGCACGGGCACGCCGAAGGTCACGACGTCCGACCGGTACACCTGGGACGAAGCGACCCGGACGCTGCTGGTGTGGCCTTCCGGCGGGGAGCGGCACACCGTCACGGTCGGCTAGACCGGCCAGGTGTCGGTGCGGAAGACGCGGGTGAGGGCCGGGCGGCGCAGGAGCGGGCCGAGCACGACGGCGGCACGGGCGGTGGCGACGGTGCCGGGGCAGCCGTGCAGGAAGACGCGGAGCGTGTGGGTTCCGCCCGCGGCGTCGGTGAAGATCAGCAGGCCCTGCGGGATGGACGGGCAGCGGCTCACCGGGCCGGGACGCGCCCTGCGGAGGGCCGCGGCGAGCTGCCGGGCGGGGCCGCCGGTGTAGCGGCGCGAGCGTTTGATCAGGGTCTCGTCGCCACCGCTGGCGTTGGTGTAGGAGCAGAGGGACACGGCCGTGACCTGGGCGGGGAGGGACTGGGTCGGGGCCGGGGCGCGGAGGCGGCTGGCGGGGCAGCCCGCGACGTCGGTGTCGACGAAGCGGAGGGTGCGCAGGATCCGCCGGCCGAGGTCGGCGTCGCGGGCGCTGACGCTCAGCCCGATCCGTTTGCCCGGGACCTGGACCCAGCCGCCCCAGTGGCCGTTACGGAGGACGAACTCGCCGGTGGTGGCGGGCTGGTCCTGGACGGTCGCGGGCACGCCCTCGTCGGTGCCGCGGTCCACGGTGACGGAGCCCGTCGCGTTGAGGGCGGCGGCATCGCCGATGGCGAGCGAGCCGTCGTCCTCGCCGAACTGGCCGCTGTACAGGAACACGTGGTTCTTCGCCCAGGCGGGCGGGACGGCGATCTCGGCTCCGCCCGTCCCCGACCAGACCCAGTCGGCGGGGACGGGCTCGGCGGCGAACGTCACGTGGGGCGCCCTGGCCATCGCCTACACCGACGTCTTCCGCGGCATCCCGACCATCCTGCTGGTCTACCTGATC
>NZ_BAAGZI010000327.1:0-6706 GCF_054778695.1 Actinocorallia lasiicapitis | reverse complement strand
GACGCGCAGCGCGTCCAGCGCGTCGGCCCCGGACGCCACCGGGGCGTCGGACCCGGGATCGGCGCCGACGGCGGTCAGCAGGTCCGTCCGCAGCTCCGCCGGTTCCGGCGCGTGCGGCTCGTCCATGAGAACGTTCCATTGTTCGGGATGCCTGACGAGATGGTCGCCCAGCGCGGCGCTGGTGCCCAGGACGGTCAGCAGTCTGACCGCGGACTCCGGCTCGGCGGCCAGCCGCCCCGACAGCCCCGGATCGTGCTCGGCCAGCCGCTCCAGGGCCGTGAGCGCGAGATCGGGATCGGCCGTCCCGGCGAAGGAGTCGACCAGTTCGTCGGTCAGGTGGACGGCGTCGAGCGCCGTCTGTGCTCTTGCGGTGTCGGTGAACCCGAGCCTGGCCAGTCGGGCAGGCATTGACGTACGGCGTTCGGCGCGCTCGCTCACACCCCCAACTTAACCGCGCCGGGGCCTCTCGTCGCTCCACCTGTGGATCAAGGTCTCCGGAACGTTACATCCCTTATGCCTTGGACACCTTCGCGAAGGTTCCGGCGAGCAGCAACGGGATTTCGCGCGGCGCCGGAATGCGGGGCGGGATGTACCGGCCGGATTCGAGCAGCCAGTCCAGATGGGCGCGCGGCGCGGCGAGCATCGCCATGGCGACCTTACTCACCGCCCGCTGCTCCGCGAGCGTCAGGTCCCGCCGGGCGAACTCGGCGGGCAGTTCGCGCGCCGCGTCCGGCAGATCGGCCGCGCGGGCCGCGATCCGGTCGT
Organism: Actinocorallia lasiicapitis; assembly: GCF_054778695.1. Taxonomy (NCBI): domain Bacteria; kingdom Bacillati; phylum Actinomycetota; class Actinomycetes; order Streptosporangiales; family Thermomonosporaceae; genus Actinocorallia; species Actinocorallia lasiicapitis. The sequence goes on along the minus strand of NZ_BAAGZI010000327.1, from coordinate 5,941 downwards.
TGACCCGGTCGACGGCCGCGAGCGGATCGAGGCGGTAGGCGCGGGCGGTGACCGTCACCAGATTGTGCGGGTCGCCGACCTCCCGCTCATGGTCGTAGGAGGCGACGTCGTTGCACCAGACCAGCAGATCGCAGGTGCCGTCGATCAGCCGGGTCCACGCGCGGGAGACGGCCAGCGCCTCCGGCACCTCGACCCCCAGCACCGCCTCGGCCAGATCGAACATGAACAGGCCCGCGGCGCGGCGGCGCAGCAGCGGATAGTCGCCGGGCGCCGGCACCAGCCCGGTGCGCCGGTTGACGGCCTCGTCCATGCAGGCCGAGCGGTGCCACTCCAGATGGGTGAGGAACCGGCGCCGCCAGCGGGCGCCGAACCCGGGCGCGGTCTCGTTCCACAGCTCGGCGAGGGTCAGCTCCAGCGCTCCCCCGCCGGGACGACCCGCGCCGCGCCGGAACGCGACCAGCAGATCGTCGTACAGCTTCTCCACGGCGGTCGCCGACGTGCCGATCGCGGGGTCGTCGCGGAGGTCGTCGAGGGCGAACAGCCAGGTCAGCCATTTGGTGAACAGGACGACCCGCTCGGCGGGCGCGTCGGGGAACAGCCGGGACGACAGCCGCTCGAACCGGCCGCGCGCCAGCCGGGAATCGTCGTCGTCGCCGACGACCAGGCCTCGGGCACGGCCCCACGCGCCGACCTCCTCGCCGATCCGCCACAGCTCCGGATGGACGCCGCAGGGCTCGGCCAGCGACGGGACCCGCTCGGTCAGCGGCAGCAGCAGACGGCCGTCCATCAGATCCTCCCGAACAGCCAGGAGCCCGCTGCCCTCTCATCGTCGCCGGTGTAGAACTCGCGGGTCGCGGTGACCAGCTCGGGGACGGTGATCCGGCCGTCGTGGTCGGTGTCCAAGGCGCTGAACGCCATCGCGATGTCGCCTTCCGAGGTGCCGTAGGCGGCGAGCATCGTGCGGAACTCGGCCGGCTCGATCATGCCGTCGCAGTCGCCGTCGCACAGATGCGCGACGGCCTGCGCCGCGGGACGGAACACCTGCTCGTAGTCGGGGCCGTGGATGAAGGCCGCGGCCATGCCGCGCCGGAACTCCGACCGGGTGATCCGGCAGTCGGCGTCCAGGTCGAGGCGCGACAGCAGCGCCGCCCAGAGCTGGTCGAACCGGTCGAGCAGGGCGCGGCCCCGGCTCGAGGTGGGCGGCTCGCCGAAACCGAGCAGAAACCGGGCCCCGAGGCTCACCAGGTCGTCGCGTTCGATGATGCCGTCGCGGTCGACGTCGAGGTGGTCGAAGGCGCGGTCCAGCTTGCGCGCCTGGAGATCGGTCGTCACCATGGCACCTCACGTTAAGTGAGGGCTGTTTACGGACGATGATGACGCAGGTCAAAGTCCCGTCATGATGGGCGCGACCAGCGCGCCGGTGCCCTGGCCCGGTGACCAGGTGCAGGCGCCGCCGAACGCGACGACCCGGCCGGAGTCCAGGACCTTCCGGACGGCCTTGGCGACCTTCTTCAGGGAGGGCCCGCCCGGCGCGGGGAACAGCAGGCCGGGGAGCTGGTCGGAGTCGATGACGTCGAAGTCGAGGTGCAGGTAGATCGGGCCGTCCGGGACGACCAGATCGCCGATCTCGCAGCGGGTGATCGCGGACCCGGCCAGGTACTCGGCCTCGGGGGCGTCCAGGTCGCGGGCGTCGACCAGGGTGATCCTGTGCTCGGGGACGGGGCGCAGGCCGAGCAGGTCGGCGATCACCTCGGGGTTGGCGCCGGTCAGCAGCCGCAGCGGCATCCCGCCCAGATAGCCCGACAGGGTCGTGGCGGGGGTGTGCACGTCGCCGTGGGCGTCGAACCAGACGACGGACGGGTCGATCCCGGCCCGCTGGAGGCCCGCGACGGTGCCGAAGGAGGTCGTGCAGTCGCCCGAGTAGACGTAAGGGACCTCACCCTCCTTGACGGCTGCCGCGACCACGTCGGCGACGGTGTCGTAGAGCACGGCCATACGACGCCACGGGAGGCCCTCCGCGAGCTGCAAGGTAATGACTTCGTCAGCTTCGACCGGAATGTCCAGTGCGCCGAGACTCTCGTCCAGGTGATAGGGCACACAGATGGTTCGCACATGATGACGATATCCGAGTTCTATGGCAGGGTTCGAGCCCTCCCGTAAGGGGACGGATAGGTTTGTAACGCTGAGGAAACACCGGCAGGGCAGGATGTAGGACGACCCCGGTGGGCTGCTGAGCTGCACGAACGACTCGGCGGCATGGCGCCGGATGAACGTGAGGATCGACAGGAGATGGCATTGGACCGTCAGCAGGAGTTCGTTCTCCGCACGCTTGAGGAGCGCGACATCCGGTTCATCCGGCTCTGGTTCACCGACGTTCTGGGCTTCCTCAAGTCCGTGGCCGTCGCGCCCGCCGAGCTGGAAGGCGCGTTCGCCGAGGGGATCGGCTTCGACGGCTCCGCGATCCAGGGCTTCGCCCGGGTCCACGAGGCCGACATGCTGGCCAAACCGGACCCGTCCACCTTCCAGGTGCTGCCGTGGCGTGCCGAGGCGCCGGGCGTCGCGCGCATGTTCTGCGACATCCTGATGCCCGACGGCACCCCGTCCTTCGCGGACCCGCGCTACGTACTCAAGCGCACCCTGAGCAAGGCCGCCGACCTCGGGTTCACCTTCTACACCCACCCCGAGATCGAGTTCTTCCTGCTCAAGACCATGCCGCAGAACGGCGAGCGGCCCGAGCCGGTCGACCAGGGCGGCTACTTCGACCACACCCCGCACTCCACGGCGCACGACTTCCGGCGCAACGCGATCACCATGCTGGAGTCGATGGGGATCTCGGTGGAGTTCAGCCACCACGAGGGCGCGCCCGGGCAGCAGGAGATCGACCTGCGCTACGCCGACGCCCTCACCACGGCCGACAACATCATGACCTTCCGGCTGGTCATGAAGGAGGTGGCGCTCGAGCAGGGCGTCTGGGCCTCGTTCATGCCGAAGCCGTTCACCGAGTACCCGGGCTCGGGGATGCACACCCACATGTCGCTGTTCGAAGGCGACCGCAACGCCTTCTACGAGCCGGGCGCCGAGTACCAGCTCTCCAAGGTCGGCCGGGCGTTCATCGCGGGCCTGCTCAAGCACGCCCCGGAGATCACCGCGGTCTGCAACCAGTGGGTGAACTCCTACAAGCGCCTGTGGGGCGGCCCAGGAGCCGACGCGGGCGCCGGCGGCGAGGCCCCCTCCTACGTCTGCTGGGGCCACAACAACCGATCCGCGCTGGTCCGCGTGCCGATGTACAAGCCGCAGAAGGGCCACGCCACCCGGATCGAGTTCCGCTCCCTCGACACCGCCGCCAACCCCTACCTGGCGTTCGCGGCGATCCTCGGCGCGGGCCTCAAGGGCATCGAAGAGGGCTACGAGCTGCCCGCGGGCGCCGAGGACGACGTGTGGGCGCTGACCCCCGCCGAGCGCCGGGTGCTGGGCATCCAGCCCCTCCCCCAGTCGCTCGACGAGGCGATCAAGGCCATGGAGCGCTCGGAACTCCTCGCCGACGTGCTCGGCGAGCACGTGTTCGACTTCTTCCTGCGCAACAAGCGCGCCGAGTGGGAGGACTACCGCCGCCAGGTGACGGAGTACGAGCGCCGCCGCTACCTCGAGGTCCTGTGACCCTCGAGGTGCGGTGATCGAGGTCAGGAGCGGTTGCCGCCGTCACGGCGGAGCAGGAACGGGTAGGCGCGGCTGGTCTTGATCTTCTTCGGCGACGACAGCCTGCCGTCGGGGAAGACGATCAGCGCGCTCGTCAGCGGGGCGCCGGCCAGCAGATCCGGCCGGGCTCCGCCGACCACGTTCGTGATCGTCAGGGCGACGGTCGCGCCGCGCTTCGCCGGGGAACGCAGGCCCGGCGCCTTGAGGCGGCGGGACTTGGACGGGTCGGGGCCCTTGCGGGTGCCGGGGATCAGCAGCAGCCTGCCACCGGGAGCCGCGTAGACCAGTTCGGGGCGGCCGTCGCCGGTCAGGTCCCCGAAGGCGGGGGCGGCCAGGAAGGCGGGCTGCCGCAGCTCGCGGACCGCCGCCGGCTTGCGGCCGCCCCGGACGTACAGCAGATGGTCGGTGACCAGGCCGAGGGCCGCCGCGGTGATCACGAGGTCGGTGAGGCCGTCGGCGTCGACGTCGCCGAGCGCCAGGGCGTGCGGACGGTAGCCGGGGAGCGCGACGGTGACGCTCCTGGCCGGGTCGGGGCCCTTCTTGCGGCCGAACAGGATCGTGTAGCGGGCCTCGACGTCGATCGAGTCCTCGGTCACCTGGGGCGGGGCCAGGGCGACGAGGTCGGTGAGGCCGTCGCCGTCGACGTCGCCCGCGCCGAGCGCGAGCGGGTTGAACAGCGCCTCGGTCCAGTAGCCCTTCGCGCGCTTGGCCGAAAGACCGGAGCGGCCACCCCGGTAGATCTTGGTGCCGGAGTCGGACTCCCAGCCGAAGCGGGCCGCGAGATCGGGGTAGCCGTCACCGTCGAAGTCGCCCGCGGCCAGCGATTCGCCGAGGAACGGCTGCTCCAGGCTCGGCTTGAGCTCGATCGCGCCCCTGCCAGTGAGGCCGGTGCGCGAACCCCGCAGGATCACGAGGGTGCCGTTGCGGCGGGTGCCGACCGCGAGATCGGCGTAGCCGTCGGCGTTGAAGTCGGCGCTGACGAGCTGGGCGCCGAACCCCTCGCCCTTCGACGGCTTGCCGGGAACCCCGGGCGTCGCGCGGGAGATCACCTTCTCGGGGCCGAGGGTGCGGCCGCCCTGGCGGGTGAGGATCGCGCCGCCGCGGGCCGTCCAGCCGGGTAGTCCCGCGGCGAGGTCGCGGCGGCCGTCGCCGTTGAAATCGCCGGGCCTCGCCGGCTTCTTCGGCGCCTGGGCGGCCGCCTGGGCGGCGGGCAGCAGGGCGGCCGAGAGCGCCGCGGCGGACAGGACGGAGAGCACTCTGCGCATCCGGACTCCTAGGGCGTGGGGATGCGTGTGAGACGCCGGAATCCGGGCGAAGGTTCGGGGCTTTCGCGGGAAACCTCGGGAGCTGGGGGAATGTCGGTGTGTGGTCCGCGTCACAGCTATTATCGTCAGATTGACGATACCGGGGGCCGGTGGCTTAGGGTGGTGACGTGGCTGAACTTCGCATCGCGCTCGCACAGGTGGATCCGACCGTCGGCGATCTGGCCGGGAACTCGGCGCTGGTCGTCGCGTGGGCCCACAAGGCCAAGGAGGCGGGGGCCCATCTCGTCGCGTTCCCCGAGATGATGCTGACCGGATACCCGATCGAGGACCTCGCCCTGCGCAAGTCGTTCGTCGAGGCGTCGCAGATCGCGCTCGCCGAACTGGCCGGAACGCTCGCCGCCGAAGGGCTGGGCGACCTGCCCGTCGTGGTCGGGTACCTCGACCGGAAGACCCTGACCGTCGCACGGCCAGGGCAGCCCGCGGGGGCGCCGCTCAACGCGGCCGCGTGGCTGTACGGGGGCGAGATCGTCGTCCGGTCCGCCAAGCACCATCTGCCCAACTACGGGGTGTTCGACGAGGCCAGGTACTTCGTGCCGGGCGACAGGCTGCCGGTCGTCCGGGTCGGCGGGGTGGACGTCGCGACCATCATCTGCGAGGACCTCTGGCAGGACGGCGGGCCGCCGCACGCCACCGCCCAGGCCGGCGCCGGGCTGCTGCTGGTCCTCAACGGCTCGCCCTACGAGCGCAGCAAGGACGACCAGCGGCTCGAACTCTGCTCGCGCCGCGCCGTCGAGGCCGGCTGCGCGCTCGCCTACGTCAACATGGTCGGCGGCCAGGACGAACTGGTCTTCGACGGCGACTCGATCATCGTCGGCGCGGACGGCGAACTCCTGGCCCGCGCCCCCCAGTTCACCGACCACCTGCTGCTCGCCGACCTCACCCTGCCCGAGGCCGCCGACCGGCCCGACGGCGCGACCCCC
>NZ_BAAGZI010000326.1:0-6725 GCF_054778695.1 Actinocorallia lasiicapitis | reverse complement strand
TTCGGGGTCGGCAGGCGGCTCGGCCCAGGGGCGGTCCGGGTCGGCGGGGGTTTCCGGTGGGGCGGGCCAGGGGCGGTCGTCGGCGGGGGGCTCCGGCTGGGACGTCCAGGGGCGTTCCGGGTGGGTGACCGGGTTGGGGTCTTCGCCGGGCTGGGCGGCCCACGGACGTTCGGGATCGGCGACCTGCCGTTCGGGGACCGTGCTCCAGGTGCCGCGGCCGCCGCGTTCGGGACGGTCCTCGGGCTCGGCGACGGGCTGCTCGGTCCACGGGTGACGGAGCGGGGCCTCCTGCGTAGCGGGACGCTCGCCTTCGGACGGGTCGTAACGCCAGGACGCGCGCGGGCCGTTCTCCGGGGTCCAGGGCTCCGGCGGCCACGGCTCGCCGCCGGGGATCTGCGGAGTCCACGGCGCGGGGTCGTCCGCGTGGGGCAGGACGGCATCGCAGCGTGTGCACCGTCCCAGCGAGCCAGGGGTTTCGCTACGGCATTCCGGACATTGCATCGGCGGCCTCTGTCGGGGTTTGGCCCGTGATTACGCCCCACACACTACAGGTGGAGCATTTACGGCAATTCGGGCTTAGAACTTGGGTGCTTTCTTGATCCCGAGGGCGGGCGCGACCTGGTTCCAGCCGGCGAGGAACTGGGCCTTGGCCTTCGTCGCCTGGTTCGACAGGTTGACGCCCTGCTTGTAGTGCGGGTCGTCGACGGGCGTCGCGCCCGTGCAGCCCTGGTGCGCCTGCGCCCACTGCAGGAACGCCTGGTCGACGCTCAACGAGAACTGCATCGACTTGACGAGCGCCTTCTTCAGCCCGTCGCCGTTGGCGAGCTTGGAGTAGTCGAGCTGCTGCGACCGGGAGAGCTGGTCCTGACGCTGCTGCGCGACCTGCTGCATCCCCGTGATCGCTTCGGGAAGCTTCTCGCACTTCTTGGCGAGGACGAGCGCGGAACCGAGGGTTCTGCGGCTCAACGCACTGGCTTTGAGCAGGGAGTTCACCTTGACGGCTTGTGCTCTGGCCGCCGGGTCGACGGGCTGCTGGACGGGCTCGTCCTCGGCCTTCTGTTCCTGCTGGACGCCCTTACCGTCCTTCTTGCCGGGTTCGGCCTTGTCCCCGTCACCGCCCAGCACCACGAAGAGCACCGCGATGATCGCCAGCACGACGAGCACGACCACCCCGATGACCAGCGGCTGGACCTTCCGCCCGCCGTCTCCCGAGGACGCCGCCCGATGCGACGTCGTCGTCGGCATCGGCCCGTTCGGATCCCACAGCGGACGCTCCTCACGCCCACCCCACTGCTGCCACGCCTCTTCCGGCGACCGCTGCTCAGCCGCCTGCGCCGCCTGCCAAGCCGGCGCCCCACCCCCCTGCGCCGCCCAGCCCTCACCCGGCACGGCCACATTCCCGCCGTCCTGCGCAGGCCACGGCACAGGCGTATTCACCAGCCCCTGCCCCGCGACGCCCGAAGCGGGCGTCCCGGTCCCGTCCTGCACAGGCCACGGCCCGGACACGCCGTTCAAACCCTGCCCGACGACGTCAGCCGCGGACCCACCCGCTGCGCTCTGCCCGGACCACGGCGCACCGTTCTGCCCGGCAGCGACCTGTCCGTTCTGCCCGGCCCACTGCCCACCCGGCTCCAGCCCGACCGCACCCTCCGGCCCGGCAAGGGCAGGCCACTGTCCGCTCTGCCCGTCAACGCCAGATACGTCCTGCCCGTCCCACTGTCCGCCCGGCCCGGCCCCGACAGCGCCCGCTGCCCCGGCGTGCGCGGCCCACTGTTCGCCCTGCCCGGAAGCTCCGGACGGGTCCAGCACAGGCCACCGCTCACCCGGCTCCAGCCTGACGGTGCTTTCCGGTCCGGCTACCGCAGGCCACTGCCCACCCTGCGTCGGAACGCCGTGCGCACCCTGAGCCGACCACTGCTCGCCCCGCCCAGAGACACCGGCCACGTCCTGCACGGGAGCCCCGGTTGCACCCTGCACCGACCACGATTCACCGTGCCCTGCCCCATCCTCCGCAGCCCACTGACCGTCCTGCGGCGGGATCGCGCCCGCACCCTGGGCGTGCCACGGTTCGGCCTGAGCGGACCACGGTTGACCGTGCTCAGAGCCGTTATGCGTGGGCGGCTGGACGCCCTGCGGCGGGATTGCAGTCGCGTCCTGGGCGGGCCATGGTTCGGCCTGCGCGGACCATGTTTGGCCGTGCGCAGAACCGTTCAGCGAGGGCGGCTGAACGCCCTGCGATGGGATTCCGGGCGCATCTTGGACGAGCCATGGTTCGCCCTGTCCGGCGACGCCGGGAGCGTCTTGGGCAGGCCACGACTCGCCGCGTCCTGGCCCGTCCTGTGCGGGCCAAGGTGCACCTTGTTGTCCGGGAGCGTCCTGCGGGGAGATTGCGTTTGCGTTCTGGTCGAGCCAGGGTTCGCTCTGTCCGGCGGTGCCGGGAGCGTCCTGGGCGGACCATGGTTCGCCGTGTCCTGGCCCGTCCTGTGCGGGCCAAGGTGCACCTTGTTGTCCGGGTACGCCCTGGGGAGGGATCGCGTTTGCGTCTTGGGCGAGCCAGGGTTCGCTCTGTCCGGGCGCGCCGGGTGCCTCCAGGGCGGGCCACTGGCCGCCCGTGGTGGGGGTCGCCGAGGCGGCTGCGGGGAGTTCCAGGGCGGGGCGCTGCGGGAAGGCGGTGTTGTTCTGGGGGAGTCCCTGGGACTGGGCTGCGTCGAGCGCGGGCCGCTGTCCGACTTGCTTGGGGGCGGGCGGAATGCCCTGTGCGGACTCAGGGACGCCAGAAGCAGCGGACTCTAGGGCGGGCCACGCGCCCTGGGCGGGAGCGTCCGGTCCGGCGGGTGTCGGCCACTGTGCGCCCTGAGCGGCGATGGCCGGGAGGTTCTGGGCGGGCCATTGGCCGTCCTGCGTGGGGACGGCGAGGTCGGCCTGCGCGAGCCCGGGGGCAGCCTGCCCGGGAGCGGGGGCGCTCTGCGCGGACCAGGAGTCGAGCTGCGGCGGGACGCTGGGGCCGTCCTGCGTGGACCAGGAGTCGAGCTGCGGTGGAACGCCGGGGCTGGCCTCGGCGGACCAGGAGTCGGGCTGTGGGGGGACGCCGGGTGCGTCCTGGGCGGGCCAGGGGTTCTGCGGGGGGATGCCGGATGTGTCCTGGGCGGGCCAGGAGTCGAGGTGGGGGACGGCGGATGCGTCCTGTGACGGCCAGGGGGTGGGCTGGCCGTTCGGGAGGGCGGGGGGTTCGAGGGTGGCGGAGGGCCAGGGGGTCTGGGTGAAGGCGTCGGCGGACCAGGGGTCGGCGGTGGCGTCGTCGAAGACCGGGGTGAACTGGCCGGTCGACTCGCCCAAAGGGGACGGGTCGGACGGGGGGATGGGGGCGGCGAACCAGTCGTCGGGGACGGGGGAGGTCGCCGTCGAGGTGGGCTGCTCCGGCTCCATGGCCGGGCTCCACCACTGGGTGGGTTCGCCCGGTTCGTCCGGGGATGCGGGTGCCGTCCACATGGAGGCGTCCAGCTGCATCGTCTTCTCGGTGCTCAGCGAAGCCGGGGCGTACGCGCCCGCCAGAGCCGACAAAGGGGCGTGGCAGCGGGCGCAGTGGGACTGCCCTTCGGACGCCGGTGTGGCGCAGGACGGACACTGCATGGCGCTCGATCCTTCGGTATTCGGCGGTTCCGGCAGGCAAGTCACTGCCTCGGCTGGTACCTGTGATTCTGCCTTGTCCTCCCGGTAACTAGGGCCGCAAGACAGATTCATTGGCACTTGTGCGGTGTGCATCACATCGCCACGATTCGTCACGTTCTCACAGCGCAAAGTGCTTTCCTGGGCGGTTCGCCGTCGATCACCACCGGTTCGTCGGGGGCAGCCACTAGAGTCGGCGACAAGGGCCAAGGGAAAAGGGATGCGATGAGTGATCTTCCGCTGCGGTCGCAGTTGGCGGTCGCCCTGGGGCGGACGGCATCGAAGATGTCGCGGCTGGCCGGGCGTGGCGACGGTTCGGTGATCGGCGGCAAGATCGGGCTGAAGCTCGACCCCGAGCTGCTGACGAGGCTCGCCAGTGACCGCAAGCTCGTGCTGGTGTCGGCGACCAACGGCAAGACGACCACGACCAGGCTGATCGCGTCGGCGATGAGCGGGCTCGGCGAGGTGGCGACCAACGCGTTCGGCGCGAACATGCCGACCGGCCATGTGTCCGCGCTCGCCGCCGCACCCGATGCGAAATACGGCGTTCTGGAGTGCGACGAGAAGTATGTCCCGCTGGTGCTCAAGGAGACCGGCGCGAACATCGTCCTGCTGATGAACCTCAGCCGCGACCAGATGGACAGAGCGGGCGAGATCTGGCAGCTCGCCGGCAAATGGCGCAAAGCCCTCGACGGCGCCGACACGCACGTCGTCGCCAACTGTGACGACCCGCTCGTCACCTGGGGTGCGAAGACCGCCAAGCGCGTCACCTGGGTCGCGGCCGGGCAGGCGTGGAAAGAGGACTCCTGGTGCTGCCCCGAGTGCGGTGGCCCCCTCGACCGCGAGAACAGCAACTGGGCGTGCCGCCAGTGCGACTTCGCGCGTCCCAAGCCCGACTGGATCCTGCACGGCAACCGTGTGACGGCCCCCGACGGCAACACCTACGACCTCGACCTGCAGCTCCCCGGCCGGGCCAACCGGTCGAACGGCGCGATGTCGCTGGCCGTGGTCGCCCTGTTCGGCGTGCAGCCGCAGCAGGCGCTGCCGCTGCTCGGCAACGTCGCCTCCGTGGCGGGGCGGTACACGACCGTCCAGCACGAGGGCCGCGACATCCGGCTGCTGCTGGCGAAGAACCCGGCCGGCTGGCTGGAGGCGTTCGACGTGCTGGAGCCCGCACCGGGCCCCGTCGCACTGTCGATCAACGCCCAGGGCCCCGACGGCCGCGACACCTCGTGGCTGTGGGACGTGGACTACCGCGTGCTCAAGGGACGTCCCGTGTGGGCGACCGGCGAGCGCAGGCTCGATCTGGCCGTCCGGCTGGAGGCCGCCGAAGTCGACTTCAAGCTCGTCGACGACATCGAGCAGGCCGTCTGGGAAGTCCAGGGCGGCAAGCTCGACGTGATCGCCAACTACACCGCCTTCCAGAACATCCGAACGAGGTACGGCCGTGCCCTCTGACGTCATCAAGATCGTCTGGATCTACCCCGACCTGCTGAGCACGTACGGCGACCGGGGCAACTGCATCGTCCTGGAGCGACGCGCGAAGCTGCGCGGCATCGCGACGCGGACCGTGAACGTCCACTCCGACGAGCCGGTGCCCGTCGACGGCGACATCTACCTGCTCGGCGGCGGTGAGGACCGTCCGCAGATCCTCGCCGCGCAGCGGCTGCGCGCCGACGGCGGGCTGGCGCGCGCCGTCGAGTTCGGTGCGTCGGTGTTCGCGGTCTGCGCCGGCTACCAGCTCCTCGGCCACGAGTTCGGCGGGGAGGAAGGGCAGCCCGTGCCGGGGCTCGGCCTGCTCGACATCCGCTCCGGACGCGGCGAGATCCGCGCCGTCGGCGAGATCGTCGGCGAAGTCGACCCGGCACTCGAAATCCCGATGATCACGGGGTTCGAGAACCACCAGGGCGTCACCCACCTGGGTCCCGGCGCGATCCCGCTCGCCAAGACCCTCGTCGGGATCGGCAACGGCAACGGCTACGAAGGCGCCTACTCGGGCCACGTCATGGGCACCTACATGCACGGCCCGGCGCTGGTCCGCAACCCGGCGCTCGCCGACCTCCTCCTCACCTGGGCCCTCAAGCGCCCGCTCCCGCGCATCGACGACACCTGGTCCGGCAAACTCCGCACCGAACGCCTCAAAGCCGTCCTCCCCACCCCTTCCTGACCACTCACAACCCCAGGCCCGCACCCCACCGGCGCGGGCCTGCCGCTTTCCACCAGCCGTCTCAGTAGACGAGGGCCTGGGTTTCGGGGCGGGTGATCTCTTCTACGAAGGTGGGGGCGCCGGCGATGCGGATGCCGGGGAGGAGGTCGGCGGTGGTGATGTCGCGGCGGGCGGCGCACTGGGTGCAGAGGGTGATCGAGCCGGCGGAGAGGATGACGTCCAGGAGGTCGGGCAGGGGCGTCGAGTGGGGGAGGACGGGGAAGCCGGCGGCCCGGCCCGGGAGGGCGAACCACGCGGACTCGCCGGTGAGCCACAAGGAGACCGGGACGCCGCTCGCGACCGCCGCGGCCGCGACCGTGAAGGCCTGATTGGCGCGTTCCGGAGCGTCGGAGCCCGCCGTTACCTTGATCACCAGTGATCGGCTCATGAGGGGAACCCTACTCGTCGGGTGTGACGAATTCCGGGTGGTGGGAACGGGAACGATCTCCGTCGCGTTGGCGTCCAATGATTTGCTGTATCGAGCAGCAGAAGGCAGGCTGTGAACTGGTCGCGTGGTATAGGCGCGCCCTTGACCGGATGGATGAGCAGGCGCTGTAAGGAGCCACCCGATGACCGAGCAGAACGGCCCCCAGTGGCCGTCGCCTGAGGATCCGGCGTCGGCCGAACAGCCCACGCCCGACCAGGGCGAGCAGGCCGACCAGCCGATCCGGCCCGCCGGTGAGCGGACCGTGGTGTTCGGCGCGCCGCAGCTGAGGCCCCCCGGCCAGCAGCCGCCCGCGGCGTTCCCGCCGCCCGCCGAACCCGACCCGTCGCCCGCCCCCGGCTGGCAGACCACGGAACCGGCCCCCCCGACCCACCCCGAACAGCCCTGGCAGCCCCCCGCCTACGGCCA
>NZ_BAAGZI010000325.1:0-6748 GCF_054778695.1 Actinocorallia lasiicapitis | reverse complement strand
CCCTGCGCGGGCACGTCGCCACCGCCCGTCGGCTCCACCGGGGCGAGGGCGCCTACGGGCCGCGCGGGGACGTCCGGTCGTGCGGACGTGCCCGTCTGGGCGGGAAGGGGCGGGCGGTCGGGGTGGATGTGGTCGGCGGGGCGGGCTTCGGTCAGGCAGGCGCGGAGGTGGGGGGTGCCGTTGACGGTGAGGAGGCAGTCGTGGCAGGCGCCGATGCCGCAGAACAGGCCGCGGGGACGGGCGTCGAGGCGGGTGGTGCGCCAGGTCCGGACGCCGGAGGCGAGGAGGGCGGCGGCGATGGTCTGGCCGTCTTCGGCGGGGACGTCGTGGCCGTCGAAGGTGAAGGTGAAGGTCACGGCTGCTCCGGGAAGCGGGTGGGGCGGAACGGGGTGAGGTCGATCTCGGGGGGTGTGCCGGTGAGGAGCTGGGCGATCAGGAGGGCGGTGACGGGGGCGAGGCCGATGCCGGCGCCTTCGTGGCCGCAGGCGTGCAGCAGGCCGGGGGCGCGCGGGTCCGCGCCGATCACCGGGAGGTGGTCGGGGCAGTAGGGGCGGAAGCCGCAGTAGGTGCGGAGCGCGGGGACTTCGGCGAGGAACGGGAACAGGCCGATCGCCTGGGCGGCGAGGCGTCGCAGCACGGGCAGGGAGAGGGTGCGGTCGAAGCCGACGCGTTCACGGCTCGCGCCGATCAGGACGGTGCCCGAAGGGGTGCCCTCGACGACGGCCGAGGTCTCCAGACCGGCGTCGTCGCTGGCCACGTTGGCGACGTACTCGGCCGAGTAGACTTTGTGCCGGATCATCGGCGGCAGCGGCGCCGTCACCAGGATGAAGCCGCGGCGCGGCAGCACCGGCACCGGCGCGCCCGTCAGATCGGCGACGGACCGCATGACGCCGGGCAGCGCGTCCGGGAGATCGGCGAGCAGGCAGCGTTCGACGGGCGCGGTCAGCGCCGGCAGATCGGGGGCGTGGGCGGCCCCGTCCTCGAGGCGCGCCGACGCCGCCGCCGCGACGGTGACGCCCCAGACGCCCGCCTCGATGAGGTCGACGTCGAACTCGGGATGCCAGGCGAGCGTCCAGTTCTCGCGGAAGGTCCCTTTTGTCCGGCCGACGGCGGTGGGGACGCCCCAGGTGACGTCCAGGACGCGCAGCCGGTGCAGCAGCCGGCTCCGTTCGAGGTCGACCGGCTTGCGGAGATCGAGCTCCCGTTCGGCGGGCGCCGGGTCGGCTTTCAGCCGTAGCCGGCGCTGCTCGGCCCGGACGTCACGCTGGAGCGGCACCATCGGCGTCGACTCGGGGACGCTCCCGATCCGCTCGCCGACGACCTGCCGGCGCCACACCAGCTCGACCGGCGCGTCCCTGCCCTCGCAGAGCACGGCCCTGGTCGCCTCCATGATCTCTTCCAGTCCCGCGAGCGGGCGTCCGCGCAGCCCGGCGAGGGTCTCGGCGAGCCGCACCCCCTCGATGACGTGCGCGGACGACACGTCCAGACCTTCCTGACGGAGCAGGCGCGCGGTCTCCACGAGCCAGCTTTCGACGATCCGGCCGTCGCTGTGGAACAGGTGGTGGTACCAGCCGGGCGACCGAACCCCCGCCCCGTACCCCGACGCGTTGACGAGCCGCCCGTACGTCCACGGCGTCCAGGTCATCGCGACCTTGATCTTCGGCATTCCGCGCAGGGTCGCGACGTCCCGCGCCACGGGCACGTCGGCGGTCAGCGCGGGCACATGCCAGGCCCCGCACACCACGGCGATCCGCTCGAATCCCTCTTTGACCGCCTTCCGTACGGCCTGCCGCATCCACGCTTCCCGCCGCCGCTCCCGCAGGTTCGCTGCCTCCCCGCCGTCCCCGCGCAGCACGCCCAGGGCTTCGGCGACGACCGCGAACGCCTCCTCCCCGTCCCGATGCTCGACGACGTCCTCCCACCACCGCTCCGCATCGTCGTAACCCCCGACCTCCGCCAGCACACCAAGCGGATCCAGCCGAGCCCGCTCCACCAACCCCACCTTCCCGCCCCCACCCGATCCACCTGCGCTTCCGGTCTCGCCATCCCCAGCACGCTCAAAGACAGCCTCCGACTCACCCGGGCCGTTCCCTGGCCTCCCGGCCTCGCCCGGTCCGCTTGTGCTCCCGGTCTCGCCGCCCCTGTCACGCTGAAGGACAGCCTCCGGTTCGCCTGGGCCGCCCTCCTGCCTTCCGGCCTCGCCCGGTTCGCTTGTGCTCCCGGTCTCGCCGCCCCCGTCGCGCTCAAGGACAGCCTCCGGTTCGCGTGGGCCGTCCTCTGGCCTTCTGGCGTGGGCCGGTCTGTCTGTGCTCGCGGCCTCACCGTCCCCGTTGGGTTCGGGGACTGCTTCTGGCTCGGTCGGGCTGTTTCCCGGTTCTTCGGCCTGGGCCGGTCTGCCTGTGCTTCCGGTCTCGCCGTCTCCGTCGGGCTCGGGGACCGTTTCCGGCTCGGTCGGGATGTTGGATTTCTGGGGGGTTGAGGGTTCGGCGAGGGTGTGGGTGGCGGGGAGGTCGATGAACCGGGCGGGGATGGAGGCGGTGTGGGCGTATTGGAGGGCT
Organism: Actinocorallia lasiicapitis; assembly: GCF_054778695.1. Taxonomy (NCBI): domain Bacteria; kingdom Bacillati; phylum Actinomycetota; class Actinomycetes; order Streptosporangiales; family Thermomonosporaceae; genus Actinocorallia; species Actinocorallia lasiicapitis. Next base: position 4,190 of record NZ_BAAGZI010000325.1, on the reverse strand, counting down.
ATCCATTCGGGGCTGAAAGGGGCGAAGGGCCAGAAAGTGGCTCGGTGGGTGGGGGAGTCGGGGGCGTAGGCGAGGAGGGCGACCGGGGGGTGCATGGCGGGGTCGGCGGTCAGGGGGATGAGGGCGTCGGCCTCGGGCGGGCCTTCGATGAGGATGAGGTCGGGGGCGCGGTCGGCCAGGGCGCGTCGGAGGGCGCGGGCGGAGCCGGGGCCGTGGTGGCGGATGCCGAAGTATTCGACGGTCACGGGATCCTCGTTCAGGAGACTTCGCGGCAGGCCCGGTAGAGGTCCTGCCAGTCGGCCCGGGTGCGGATGACGGTCTCCAGATACTCCGACCAGGCGATGCGGTCGGTCGACGGGTCCTGGATGACGGCGCCGAGGAGGCCGGCGGCGACGTCGCCGGGGCGGAGGGTGCCGTCGCCGAAATGCGCGGAGAGGGTGAGGCCCTGCGTGATCACGGAGATGGCTTCGGCGGTGCTGAGCGTCGCGGTGGGGGATTTCAGCCTGGTCCGTCCGTCTTCGGTGAGGCCGGAGCGGAGCTCACGGAAGATGGTGACGATACGGCGGATCTCCTCGGGACCGGTGCTGACGGCCGGGAGTTCGAGTGCCTTGCCGAGCTGGTCGACCCGGCGCGCGACGATCTCGACCTCCGCCTCGGCCGTCGCGGGGACGGGCAGGACGACCGTGTTGAACCGGCGCCGCAGCGCGCTGGACAGTTCGTTGACGCCCCGGTCCCGGTCGTTGGCCGTCGCGATCACGGTGAATCCGCGCTGCGCCTGCACTTCGGTGCCGAGTTCGGGGACGGGCAGGGTCTTCTCCGAGAGGATCGTGATCAGGGCGTCCTGCACCTCGGACGGCATCCGGGTCAGCTCCTCGATCCGTGCGACGCCGCCCGTCCGCATCGCCCGCATCACCGGGCTCTGCACCAGCGCGTCCTCCGAAGGGCCCTCCGCGATCAGACGCGCGTAGTTCCATCCGTAGCGGACGGCCTCTTCCGACGTTCCCGCCGTGCCCTGCACCAGCAGGGTCGAATCACCGCTGATCGCCGCCGCCAGATGCTCCGACACCCAGGTCTTCGCCGTTCCGGGGACGCCGAGCAGCAGCAGCGCCCGGTCGGTGGCCAGGGTCGCGACCGCCACCTCGACCAGCCGCCGCGCCCCCACGTATTTGGGCGTGATGACCGTTCCGTCATCCAGGACGCCCCCGAGCAGGTAGGTCGTCACCGCCCAAGGCGACATCGACCACCCCGCCGGCCGCACGCGCCCGTCGAGCTCCCGCAGCCGTGCCAGTTCCCCCGCGAACTCCTGCTCGGCATGTGGCCGCAGCACTTCCCCCACAACCCCTCCTCAAGTCCAGAACCCAAAGATCAAATCACCACGAACCCGACCCTCACCCCACCACACCACCCCCCGCCCCGAACAACCCTCACCACCCGACCGCCTCGAACCCCGTCGGTACCCCTCGGCGCGGGCCGACCGCTGCGACCCGGGACCGTCTCCGGGCTCGGCGGCTGCCGGGCTCGCTGTCGCGAGGTCGGTGAGGGTCGGGATCGGGCGGGCGGGTCAGGGTGCGGGTGGTTGGTCGGCCTGAGGGGTCAGCTCGGTGAGCATTTGGTGGCGGAAGTGGAGGGTCGCGGAGAGTTCGGTCAGCGGCCAGGTGGGGTGGGCGGAGACCAGGGCGGACAGGCGGGGAGCGGCGGCGGGGCTGAGGCGTTCGTCGGCCAGCCGGCAGAGCTGGGCGAGCCGACGGGTGGCGGCGGGATCGGCGGCGGAGAGGGTCGAGGTCAGGACGGTCAGCACGGAGTCGGCGAGGCGGCCGGTCCAGGGGGCCGGGATCTGGGAGAGGACATGGAGGAGGTCGGGATCGGTTTCGAGGTGGTGGATCAGGTCGGCGGAGATCGAGCCGCGTTCGTCGAGGGGCAGAGAGCGGAGGAGGTCGCCGAGCAGGGGGGATTCGGCGGGGATGGTTCTGGCCGTCAGGAGGGCTCGGGCCCAGGGAAGGTCGTGCTGGAGGAGGGCGGCGCGGGCCCAGCCCAGGTGGAGGTCGCGGGCCAGGTCGTCGGCGACGGGCAGGGCGACGATCTGTGCGGGCGCGAGGGTGAACGCGTCGGTCCAGGTGGCGAGGGGCGTGCGCGCCAGGATCTCGCGGAGCCAGGCGGCCCGGGCGCCGACCCGGCCCGACGCGGGGGCGAAGGAGCCCGGTGGGTGGAACGGGATGCCGTCGCGTGCCATCGCGTCGTCGTGATCGGCGGGGAGGCGCACCCGGAGCGTCGGCGTGCCTCGATGACGGGTGGTGCGTCTGTCCAGGGACAGGAGCGACGAGGCGCGGGCGGCCATCCGGGCGGCGTAGGCGGAGCCGGGCAGGCGGGCCAGCAGGTCGGCGGCGTGCTGGCGGACGTCCTTGCCGCGGTCGTCGAGGGAGCGTTCGAGGAACTCCTCGTCGTCCGGCGACAGCCCGTGTTCGAACGTGGCGAGGAAGGCCGCCCGGTCGGGCGCTGATTCGCGGGTCCACGATGCGAGGAGGAGTTCCCGGGCGGCCGCTGGGTCGCGGAGGCGGCGGGCGGTCAGGGACGCGACACGCTGCCCTTTGGTGCCGGTCTCCCAGTCGGCGACGTCGTCGGCCGCCGCCTCCGACTCGGTCAGCAGGTAGGCCCAGTCGGAGTTCTGCAGCGCCAGCCAGGCTCCGCGCCGCCCCGCGGCCCGCGCGATGAACGGCCTGATGCCGCGGTCGCTCCGCCCTTTGTCCAGAAGCTCGGGAAGGTGACGGGCCGGCACGCGGTACCCGCCGCGGGCCGCGGCCTCCAGCCATTCGGGCAGCATCCGTGCCCGCTCGCCGCGCAGGATCAGCTCGAGCCGTCGCCCGGCGGGCTCCGGGACGATCGGTGCCTCCTCCACCGGCGCGGCCGCCACGACCTCGCCCGATCCCGCGCCGATCGAATCCGCTTTCACGCCGCCTCTGCGCTGGACGGCCAGCAGCCCGGCCTGGTCGAGCAGCCGCCCGGCGGAGTCCTCCTCTTCCAGCAGGGCCTCTTCCAGTTCCGGCACGCTCCGCCGCCGTGTGCCCAGCAGCGCGGCCGTCACATGCGCCTCCCAGACGCCGCCGAGGATCTCGCGTTCCTCCCGCCCGTCCTGGGGCTCGTCCGGGGCCCGGCCAGAAACCACCTGCATCAAGAACACCTCTCTTCAAAGCGACAAATCCGGCAATGCGCACGACGAGCAGCGACGCCCAGGGCTCCCGCCCCGCGTCCAGAGGCGGCGGTCAGAGCGGCACGGAACCCTCCTCGGGGTGGTGGACGGCCAAAGGGACAAGACCGGTTGGCGTCCATTCGCCGGCGACGGTGAACGGAGCACCCCCGGACAGGGCCAGCAGACGCCAGGGAGCGCCGAGCAGGAGCGGGACGCCGGCGCCGCTCGGATCGACCAGCCGGTACGAGCCGTGCGCGCGGGCCAGCCGGACGTCCGCGAGGAGGGCGGGCCACCGATCGAGCCACGGATCGTGCGCGAGGGCCCCGGCGTACTCGTCGAGCATCGCGTCGACCGCGGTTCCCAGGGCGGCACCACCCGTGCCGCTCTCCTCGACCTCGGCGGCGATCAGGGCGCGGAGGGGCTGGGCGCCGGGATAGAAGGCCAGCTCGGCGATCAGAGCGCTCCCGAGGACCGTGGGGGAGACGATCGGCTGGTGGGACGGGGCGTGGGTGAGGATCAGGGCGTTGCGGGAGGTGGCGGCGCCCCGCAGGTAGGTGCGGCGGGTGACCAGGCCGTCGGACACGGAGTCGGACTCGGCGGTGGTGAACCAGGTGTCGCGGACGCGCTCGCCGGCGAGCGCTTCGGCCCGGGGGACGGGGTAGCCGATCCGGGCGCGGACCGTGGCGTGCAGCGACGCCGGGAGTTCGGCGCGCCGCTGGTGGGCGCGGATCAGCAGATGGAGCAGCCCGTACTCCTCCAGGAGCCGGGCGGGCCAGTCGGGCGCACGTTGAGCCAGACCCCCCAGTTCGCGGATCCGGGACGCCAGGGCGGGGGCCTGCGCGTCCACCAGGCGGCGGGCCGCCTCGTCCCAGTGGGCGTAGGGGACGCGTTCGGTGCCGGCGAGGCCGCGGGCCACCTGGTCGCGCAGCCAGCGCGCCAACTCGGCCAGCCCTGACTCGACCCGGGAGTCCCGCCGCGCCGCCCACACGCCGGGCGCGGGGGCGCC
>NZ_BAAGZI010000324.1:0-6781 GCF_054778695.1 Actinocorallia lasiicapitis | reverse complement strand
CTCCCAGCGCGAGCCGCGCCCGGCTCCGCGACCGCGCCCCTGGTACGAGCCGCACCGGGCCCCGGCTCCGCGCCCCTGGTACGAGCTGTGCTCGGCTCTGCCTCCGCACCTCTGGACCGAGCCGCACCGGCCTCCAGGCCCGCACCTCTGGTCCGGGCCGCGCCCAGGTCCTGCGCCGTCTCCAGGCTCGGCTGCTGAGGCACCGGAACCGGCTCCGGCTCGAGGTCAGGCTCCGGCCCGACCTCCCCGGGGCGGCGTGCTCGCTTGCGATAAGCCAGGAACAGCCCGGCTGAGATCAGGACGGACCCGCCGACGAGGATCGCCAGGATCAGGGTGTTGGAGCCTTCCTCGGCCGGCTCGGGATGCCCCGTGGGCGTCGTGGAGACGGAAGGGGTGGGGGCGGGCGGCGGGAGTGCGGGCCCCGCCTTGGCCAGCTTGTTGGCCGCCTTCAAAGCCGCGAGCGCATCGACCACCCCGGCGCCGACCTGCGTCTTCTCCGTGGCGGACGCCTTGCGCACCACGCCCTTCTCCAGGGCCTGGCGCACCTGTGCGGCCGTCAGATCCGGATACCGCGACTTGATCAGTGCCGCGATCCCCGACACGAACGCCGAAGCCGGGCTGGTCCCGCTCTCGTTGAAGTACTCGACGCCCGGCGCCGTCGTCACCACGTCGACCCCGGGCCCCGCCACCGACACGTAGTCGTGGCGGTTCGACCCCGGCCACGGCTTGAACGTCTGGTCGGCGGCCCCCACCGCGATCACTCCGCGGTAGGCGGCGGGGAAGTTCCGCCGGTTCTGCCCGTCGCCGTCGTTGCCCATCGAGGCGATCACCACGACGTTCTTGCTGAGCGCGTAGTCGATCGCCTCCTGCTCGGACGCGCTCCCGTCGTAGTAGGTCTTACCGCCGCCCAACGACATGTTGACGACCTTCGCGCCGTGGTCGACCGCGTACCGGATGCCCTTGGTGAGGGCGTCCTTGCTGAGGTCGCGGAACTTCTCCTTGGCGGGGTCGTTGTTCTCCCACGTCACCTTGATCGACAGGATTTTCGCGCCGGGGGCGACGCCCAGCACGCCGGCGTCACGTCCGGGGCCGTGGCCGCGCCCGGCGATGATCCCGGCCATCGCGGTGCCGTGTTTGGCCCAGAAGCCGCTGCCGCGGGGCGTGCTGTTGCCGGTGTAGTCGGGGCCGGTGATGACACGGCCTTCGAGGTCGGGCTGGCGCGGGTCGACGCCGGTGTCGAGCACCGCGACGATCACTCCGTTGCCTTTGCTGTAGTCCCACGCCTTGGTGACGCCGAGTGCTTTCAGGGTCCACTGCATGTCACGGATCTGGTCGGCGTGGGCGGCCTGCGGCGCGAGCACCAGCGGGACGGTCAGCGCGATGATCGCCGGTACGCGCATTCGTCCTCCTCGGCAGACGGCCAGACCGCTGGACATTCTGCCACGAAGGTATCGACGATCTGTGAACAAGGGCGCTCAGGGCATAGGGCTGATCACTGGGCGTTCTCGGCGTCCTCAAAGATCTCGCTGATTCTGGACGGGTCCATCGGATCGTTGGCCATGGCTTCGGTGAACCGGGTGAGCAGCCGCGCGAACTCGGTGCGTTCTGCGGCGGGCCAGTCGGTCATCAGTGCTTCGAGGTAGGCGTGCCGGTGCCGGTCGGCTGATTCCATGACGCGTTTGCCGGCGTCGGTGAGCTGGAGGTTGGCGCGGCGCGCGTCGGCGGCGGACGGCCGTCGCGACACGTATCCGGCGTCGATGGCGTGGCCGACCAGCCGTGACGCCGTCGACGGGTCGATCTCGAGCCGTTCCGCGACGGCCCCGACGGTGACCTCGCCGCCGCCTTCGCCCAGCCGGGTGACGGCCGAGACGACCATCAGGTTGGAGAGCTGGAGCGGCCGTGATCCGGCGGTCTGCTCGCGGACCTTGCGCATCAGGTCGGGTCGCGCCCAGACCCGGCGCAGATGAAACAGGGCGAGCCCGATCTGCTCCAGCACGGGGTCGGTCATGGCGCGGCCCTTCCGCTACAGGTTGATGCCTGCACAGTACAGATGTACCGTGCATACGACTCTTGTATGCACGGTACACGCGTCAAGGGTGCAGCACCAGAAGAAGGAGCCTCGTGGAATCCCCCCAGCCGAGCAAGCGCCAGACCATGGTCATCATCTCCGGGCTGATGCTCGGAATGCTGCTCGCCGCCCTCGACCAGATGATCGTCGCGACGGCCCTGCCGACGATCGTCCGCGATCTCGACGGCCTGGAGCACATCTCCTGGGTCGTCACCGCCTACCTGCTGGCCTCGACGGTCGCGATGCCGCTCTACGGCAAGCTCGGCGACCAGTTCGGCCGCAAGCCGGTGTTCGTCTTCGTCATCGTGGTGTTCCTGGTCGGTTCGGTGCTGTGCGGGCTGTCCCAGTCGATGACCCAGCTGATCGTCTTCCGGGCGATCCAGGGGCTGGGCGGCGGCGGGCTGATGCTCAGCGCGATGTCGATCGTCGCGGAGGTCGTCCCGCTCCGCGACCGGGGCCGCTACCAGGGCCTGTTCGGCGCGATGTTCGGGCTGGCCTCGATCGCGGGGCCGCTGGTCGGCGGGTTCTTCACCGACCATCTGACGTGGCGCTGGATCTTCTACATCAATCTGCCGATCGGCGCGGCCGCGCTGCTCGTCGCGGTGTTCGGGCTGCACCTGCACAAGCCCGGCGGCAAGCCGAAGATCGACTACCTGGGCGCGATCACCATCGCCGCGGCCGTCACCTGCGTGACCCTGTTCACGAGCTGGGGCGGGACGGAGTACGCCTGGAGCTCGCCGACCATCATCGGGCTCGCGTTCGCCGGTTTCGCCCTGTTCGGGGTGTTCGCCTATGTCGAGACGAAGGCCGCCGAACCGATCATCCCGCTCGGGCTGTTCCGCTCCCGCACCTTCTCCACCTCGAGCGTCGTCAGCTTCTTCACGGGCTTCGCGATGTTCGGCTGCATGTCGTTCATCCCGCTGTTCCTGCAGATCGTTTCGGGTGCCTCGGCCACCAACTCGGGTCTGCTGACGCTGCCGCTGATGGTCGGGGTGCTGTTCACCTCGATCCTGTCCGGGCGGATCATCTCCAGGACGGGCCACTACAAGATCTTCCCGATCGTCGGCACGTTCCTGGCCGGCGTCGGGATGCTGCTGCTGTCGCTGATGGACGCGGACACCTCGCGCGGCCTGTCCAGCCTCTACATGGTGGTGCTCGGCGCGGGTCTCGGCATGGTCATGCAGACGGTCGTCCTGGCCGTCCAGAACACCGTCGAGATGAAGGACCTGGGCGCGGGCACCTCCACCGTGACCTTCGCCCGCCAGGTCGGCGCCTCGTTCGGTGTCGCGGTCTTCGGGGCGATCTTCAACAACCGGCTGGCGGCCGAGCTGAAGGAGCTCGTCCCGGCGGGGGCGAGCCTGCCGTCGACGTCGTCGATCTCCCGCGAGGTGATCGACACCCTGCCGGGCCCGGTCCGCGACGGGGTGCTGACGGCGTTCTCCACCTCGCTCACGGACGTGTTCCGCTACGGGGTTCCGTTCATGGCCGTCGCTTTCGTGTGCGCATTCCTGCTCCGTGAGGAGCCGCTGCGCGATGAGCCGAGCCCGCAGGCCAGGGAAGAACTGGCCAAATCCGTCCACTAGGGGATAGGCGCAGGTCAGCCCGCTGATTCAGGGGCTGATGAGCTAGGTGTTAAAGCGGGGGCGAAAGGGGCGAAGGTTCCCGCAGAGGAGTGTGAAAAGGGGCGTAACCGGCGTTCTGATAACCGTGTAGAGGGACGACCAGAACGCCGGGCGGCTGTCACACCGGCCCGCTAGAGTTAGCGCGCCGAACCCGGACGACCGGGATCAGAAACCACCGAAAGGGACCTGATGACTGCGGCCAACGCCCCGGATCCGTCTCAGGTCGCCGACGGCGACCAAGACGACCTGAGAGCCTTCCCCGGCGATCTGCTGAGCGACCGCGACCGCAAGATCCTCGCCTTCGAGAGACAGTGGTGGAAGCACGCCGGCGCCAAGGAGCAGGCGATCCGCGAGACCTTCGACATGTCCGCCACCCGCTACTACCAGTTGCTCAACATCGTGATCGACCGGCCGGAGGCCCTCGCGCACGACCCGATGCTGATCAAGCGCCTGCAGAAGCTGCGGGCACAGCGGGCCCGCCAGCGCGCGGCCCGGCGCTACGGCTTCACCCCCTGACGTCCACCCCCATCTGGTATCAGTGGGGAGCGTGACTACTCCCGAAGTGCTGACCCCCATCGTCGACCACTCCGGCGAAGCCGTCATCGCCCTCGATTTCGACGGCACTCTCGCGCCGATCGTCGCGGACCCGGCAGCGGCCCGCGCCCATCCACTGGCCGCCCCGGTGCTGCGGCGGCTCGCCCCCCTCGTGCGCTCACTGGTGATCATCACGGGCCGTCCGGCTCTGACGGCCGTCGACTACGGCGGCTTCGCGGAGATCCCGAACCTGACCGTTCTCGGCCAGTACGGGCTCGAACGCTGGTCGGACGGCTCGTACACCACCCCCGAGGAGCATCCGGGCGTCGCGGAGGCGCGGCGGAAACTGCCGCTGATCCTGGCCCGCCAGCCCGCGGGGGTCCTCGTCGAGGACAAGGGTCACGCGCTGGCCGTCCACACTCGGCAGGCCGCCGAGCCGCAGGTCGTCCTGGACAGGCTCCGGTCGATCGTCGACGCCCTCGCCGAACGCACCGGCCTGCACGTGGAGCCGGGCAAGTTCGTGCTGGAGCTGCGCCCGCCCGGCATCGACAAGGGGTCCGCGCTCACCGCGTACGCCGCCGAGGTGAAGGCGGGCGCGCTGCTCGTCGCCGGTGACGATCTGGGCGATCTCGCCGCGTTCGCGGCCGCCGACTCCCTGGGCCTCCCGTCGCTCAAGGTCTGCTCGGGTTCGGCGGAGTCGTCGGCGCTGGCCGAGGAGGCCGACGTCGTCGTAGACGGCCCTGAGGGCGTGGTCGCGCTGCTCGCCCGGCTCGCCGACCTCATTGAGGGGTTTCGGCATCGGGAGTCACTTACTACTCTTCCGTGACTGAGCACGGAGGTAAGCGATGGGCCACGGAGATAGCGGACGATCAGGCGGTTTCCGCCCGATGAGGTCGGGTGGCTTCCGGTTCGAGGGGCCGCGCGGTGAGCGTCAGCCGCCGTCGCGGCGCAGCCACGAGCGGATGATGGCGCGCGCGGAACGGCGCAGGCGCAACAGCCGGCGGATGATGACGATCGCGTTCGGCGCCGTCCCGCTGCTCATCGCGGTCATCGCGGCCCTGATCTTCTGGCCGGACGCCGAGAGCCCCGCGCCGCAGCCCCCGCCCGGTAAGACGGCAAAACCCACCAAGCTCGCCCGGGTGGCCGCGATGGACACCGGTGTGCCGCTGGAGGCGACCTCCACGGACGGCTTCGAGTTCAGCTTCGCCGGGGTGCGGGCGGGCGTGACGGGCACCGTCCCCTACGCCGACTACGTCATCGCCAACACCGGCTCTGACGAGGCGCTTTTCGAGACTCCGGTCGATCTGTTCGTGCGTTCGGGCGCGGTGCCCAAGGGCGTCCAGTGCAATCTGACGACCGGGGTGGAGGGCGCGTGCAGCCCGCGCAACAAGGCGAAGCTGATCGGTCCGGTGGGGGATTCCCCGCAACTGCGCAAGGAGGGCGAGGACTGGTACATGCCGCCGGGTTCGTCCTATCTCGTCCGGGTCACGGTGGCGGCGGAGATGAAGCAGGGCGTCACCCCGGACGACGTGTCGCTGTGGCTGTGGGCGAGCCGGTTCTATCGGGATCGAACGGGGCACAGCGTGCCTATTCCGAAATAAATTCATAAATTGGTACCTGAGTGGTGACTGGGTCTAAGGTTTCCGCCACACTCTCCGATCATGCGACAGACCACACGGGGGACCCTCATGCCCGAGGCCGAAGCGCTGAGACCGGGTGATCCCAGTCAGATCGGGCCGTTCCGGCTGACGGGGCGACTCGGTGAAGGCGGCCAGGGCGTCGTGTTCATGGCCCTGTCCGAGACCGGGGAACGCGTCGCCGTCAAACTGCTGCACACCCGCTTCACCGGCAACCCGCGGGCCAGGGGCGCCTTCGCCTACGAGCTGGCCGCCGCGCAGAAGGTCGACCCGTTCTGCACCGCGCGGATCCTCGCCGCCGACGTCGAAGGCGACATCCCCTACATCGCCTCCGAGTACATCGAGGGCCACTCGCTCAAGCGGACCGTCGAGCAGTGGGGGCCGCGCGCCGGATCCCAGCTCAACCGGCTCGCCATCGGCACCGCGACGGCCCTCGTCGCGATCCACAAGGCGGGGGTCGTGCACCGCGACTTCAAGCCGTCGAACGTGCTGCTCGGCCCGGACGGCCCGCGCGTCATCGACTTCGGCGTCGCCCGCGCCCTCGACCTGACCACCACCAGCATCTCCAGCGGCGGACCCGTCGGCACCCCCGCCTACATGGCGCCGGAGCAGTTCGCGCACGCGCCCGTCAACACGGCCGTCGACGTCTTCGCCTGGGCGTCGACCCTCGTCTACGCCTCCTGCGGCCAGCCGCCGTTCGGCAACGACTCGATCTCCGTGGTGATCAACCGGATCCTCAACGCCGAACCCGACCTCGGCGCGCTGACCGGCGGGCTCCGCGAGCTCGCCTTCGCCTGCCTGCAGAAGAACCCGCAGGCCAGGCCCAGCGCCGACCAGCTCCTGCTCGACCTGATCGGCTCGGGCGTCGCCGCCGACGGCTCCCCGCCCAGGCCCGTCGGACGCGCCGTCCTGCCGCCCCG
>NZ_BAAGZI010000323.1:0-6785 GCF_054778695.1 Actinocorallia lasiicapitis | reverse complement strand
CGAACAGCAGGTTCACATCGACGCGCAGCGCCGGATCGACCTCCGCCGAAGGCGTCGACGACGTCAGGGAGACGGCCAGACTGCTGGGACGGCGGCTGGGCAGACCGGTGCCGTACGGGTTCGTGGGCGGCCCGCAGCCCGCGCTCGCCGACGTCGTCGCGGAGGCCAGGGCGTGGGGCGCGCGGACCGTGACCGTCGCGTCCTACCTGCTCGCGCCCGGGTTCTTCCACGGCAGGCTGGTGGACGCGGGGGCCGACTTCACCGCCCCGGTGCTGGGCGCCCACGAGGAGATCGCCCGGCTGGTGCTGCGCCGTTTCGACGAGGGCGTCGTCGGCGCCCGGGTGGCCGTGCGCGCGGCGTCCTGATCGGTGGTTCTCCGGTCAACCGCCCGTGACCTTCCCTAAGCTGGGCGTGACCGGCCACAGGGGAGGACGACATGCGCGAGATGCCCGACTACCAGTCCGGGACACCGTGCTGGGCGGAGCTGGACACCCCTGACCTCGAGGTCGCCAAGCGGTTCTACGGCGGGCTGTTCGGCTGGACGTCCCGGACCTCGACCGACCCGGCCGACGGCGGCCTGACGGTCTTCACGCTCGGCGCGGCCGGCGCGGTCGCGAGCGCGAAGCCCCTGTTCACCGAGGGCGCACGGCCCGGCTGGACGGTCCGGGTCGCGGTGGCCGACGCCGACGCCGTCTGCGCGATCGTGCTGAAGGAGGGCGGGCACGTCCACGAGGATCCCGCGCCCGTCCGCGGCCGGGGCACCGCGGCCGCCTGCGCCGATCCGACCGGCGCGGTCTTCGGGCTCTGGCAGCCGGACGGCCTTCCCGGCGCGGCCGTCACCGGAGTCCCGGGCTCCTTCGGCTGGACGGAGCTGGCCTGCCGCGACATCGACGCCGCCAAGGAGTTCTACGGGGCGGTCTTGGAGTGGACCGCAGAGACCACGCCGTTCGCCGGCTCCACGTACACCGTGTTCTCACTCGACGGCCGCCCTGTCGCCGGGATGGTCCAGATGAACGAGGCGTGGCCCGCCGAGCTCCCGCCGCACTGGATGACCTACTTCACGGTCGCCGACACCGACCGGGCCTGCGCGGAGCTGGTCCGGCACGGCGGGACGGTCTCCGTCCCGCCGTCGGACACGCCGCGGGGCAGGCTCGCGGTCGTCGCCGACCCGCACGGCGCCTGCTTCTCGTTCCTGCAGCGCGCCCAGGGATGAGCCGGGCCGCGCTCAGCCCGTCTGCTCCCAGCCTTCGAGGGGGCGGGCACGGGCCTGGGCGAGAGCGTCGAGGGCGTTGAGCGAGGCGAAGGTGTGCTTGCGGGCCTCGGGACGGGCCGCCCGGGCCAGCAGGCCGGCGGTGCGCAGCCCGAGCAGCTCGTAACGGCAGGTCATCCGGGAGCCGGAGCCCTGCGGGGCCAGCACGAACGTGACCCGGAGCCGGGCGTTGACCGGGGTCTCGGCGGTGATGACGATCTCACGGCCGGGGACGAGCCGTTCGAACGTCCACTCCAGTTCGCCGCGCATCCCCAGCAGCGAGCCGCGCTGGACGAACCGGTCGCCGGGACGCGGCGGAGCGGGCGGGGCGGGGGCGAAGGAGTCGTGGACGACGAGCCACTCGCCGTACCGGTCGTAGTCCTGCAGGGCCGACCAGATCTCGTCCGGGGTGGCGGTGAGGTCGGCGGAGACGGTGATGGTCGCCATCGGCGGGGCTCCGGATGTCGGGGTGCCGACATTCATGCCCGCCGACGGCGGATCTCAGACCTCCCTGGGCGCCCGAATCGGGCGTTTCGTTCTAGACCGCGAAGTCGAGCAGCGGCTGGGCGTTGCTGGGGTGCCGCAGCTTGGACAGCGACTCCTTCTCGAGCTGGCGGATCCGCTCCCTGGTCAGGCCGAGATGCTTGCCGATCTCGTCCAGGGTGCGCGGGGTGCCGTCGTAGAGCCCGAACCGCATCGCCATGATCTTGGCTTCGCGGGGCGAGAGGACGCCCAGCGCGCGGCGGAGCTGATCGGCCATGAGCTGCCGGTCGACCAGGTCGGACGCCTCCGGGCTGTCGGTGTCCTCGATGAGGTCGCCGATCCGGGTCTCGCCGTCCTCGCCGATCGTGGAGTCCAGGCTGATCGGCTGGCGGCTGGTGCGCAGCAGCTCGCGGACCTGCTCGGGGCTCTTGTCCATCTCCACGGCCAGTTCCTCGTCCGTGGGTTCGCGACCGAGCCGCTGGTGCATGTCACGTTCCACCCGGGACAGCTTGGACAGCAGCTCCAGCACGTGGACGGGGAGCCGGATCGTGCGGGCGGAGTCGGCGAAACCGCGCTGGATCGCCTGGCGGATCCACCACATCGCGTAGGTGGAGAACTTGTAGCCCTTGGAGTAGTCGAACTTCTCCACGGCCCGGATCAGGCCGAGGTTGCCCTCCTGGACGACGTCCAGCAGCGACAGCCCGCGGTCGGAGTACTTCTTGGCGACCGAGACCACGAGCCGCAGGTTCGCCTCGAGCATGTGGGACTTGGCGCGGTTGCCGTCCTCGACCAGCCACTCCAGGTCCTCGCGGGTGGAGGCCGCCATCCGCTTGGGCGCGTTCTCCAGCTTGTACTCGGCGTACAGCCCGGCCTCGATCCGCTTGGCGAGGTCGACCTCCTGGTCTGCGGTGAGGAGCTGGCGGCGGCCGATGGCCTTGAGGTAGGTGTGGACGGAGTCGCCCATCACCGAGGTGTTGTCGTCGAGGTCCTTGGTGCTGACCTCTTCGACCTCCTCCTCGACGGCGGCGGTCGGGTCGAACTCGGTGTCGTCGTCGCCGAGCTCGGCCTTGCCCGCCTGCGGCGCGGTCTCGGCGGGCGCGTCGTCGGCGGTGGCCTTGGCCTTGCGGGTGGTGGCGGGCTTCTTCGCCGTGGCCGTCTTGGTGGCGGTGGTGGTCTTCTTGGCGGCCGGCTTGCGGGCGGCCGGCTTCTTGGCGGGCTCGGCGGTGTCGGCGAGGCTGACGCCGGAGTCGGCGAGCTCCTTCAGCAGGGAGCGGCCCTGCGCCGGGGTGATCCCGGCCTCCTCGAACGCCTGACGGACCTCCGCCAGCGAAAGGTGGCCCCGGGACCGGCCCAGCGCGAGCAGCTCGTCGAGATGCGCGCTCCCGGACACCTCGGAGACGGCGGTCTCCGGGGTGGACGACGCTGCGGCCTTGCGAGGCATGGGGCGGCCCTTCCCTTCTGCGGTATTTTTGCGTGCACTATCCGAAACGGACGATCCTGTCCAGGATGTTCCCGACCAGCGGAAACCTTGACCGGATCCCTTTTCGGTCTGTCCGTTTTGTCAGGTCTTAACCCTCCGTGTGGGTTAACTCACCCTGCGCGGAGATCGAGGCGGGGATGCTCACCGCCGTCATCGTCGACCCGTCATGGGACGCCTGGCCCCGCGCAGGGGTTGCCTGGTAGGGCCTGTGAGCTCTGTCGCACCACGGTCCATGCGCGGAAAAGCCGGAGGGCCGGGCCGCGGAGACGCGGCCCGGCCCTCGGTGGAGACGGGGTGGAGCTGGGCGGATCAGGACGGGATCTTGAAGTCCCCGACCTGGTCGGCGGGCGGCACGGTGATCGTGACGGGCTTGCCGTAGTCGCTGTAGACCATCGTGCTGGTGATCGCGCCGACCGCGGAGTCGGTCTTGGAGATCATCTTGTAGGGGAGCTGGTCGTCGGCGCCGATCCAGATGTCGAAGCTGATCGTCCCCGCGCCCGCCGCGGACTGGAGCTCCTTGAGGTCCTTCTGGGCCTGCGGGTCGAGCTTGGCCAGGGCCGTGTCGAGGGTCATGGTGCCCTTGTAGTGGACGGTCTTGACGCCGCCGACCTGCTCCTCGCCGACCTGCTGGACGTCGGGGGAGCTGGTCATCATCTTGGTCTGCTCGGCCGGGCTGTACTGCTGGGCCTGCTTGAGCACCGAGCCGAGGCCGAGGTCGTCCTTGCCGCCCGTCTCCATCTTCAGCCAGGGCTTGCCGCCGGTGAGCTGGCTGAGGCTCGGCATGTGGATGTAGAAGGCCTTCTCGTCGACGACGGCCTTCAGGTCCTTGAACATGTTCGCCGACTGGGAGGTGTCGGCGCCGGCGGGCAGGCCGGGGATGTCGCCGACCTTGACGTCGGTGTACTCCATGCCCATGAGCAGGGACGGCTTGAGCTGGGTCTGGATCGAGGCCGTCATCTTCATCGCGTCGCTGTCGAGCACCATCGTGGCCTTGAAGGTGTCGGTGTTCGCCGTCTTCTCCGACGACTTGAGGATCATCTCGGCGGCGGTGAGCTTCAGGTTCTCGACGATGGAGCCGCCGTTGCCGGACCCGCCGTCCGTGGTGCCGCCGGAGGAGCAGGCGGACAGGGGGAGCAGGAGCGCGGCGCCGAGGGCGGCGGCGGCGAGGGTCTTCCTCTTCGGCATATTCGACTCTTTCGGGAGGCTTCGTCTGGGGGTGGGGGTACGGCTTTTCGGACGCGCGGGGAAAGCGTCCGGTTCGATCCTAGGGAACCTTACTGCGTAAAGGGCTGGGGCCGTCGCAGGGCCTCGCGGTCGGGTTTGCCCGACGGGAGCAGCGGGAGCTCGTCCCTCAACTCCAGCTCACGGGGTGCGGCACAGGCCGGAAGGTGCTCGCGGACGAACCCGCGGACCTCCTCCAGCGTGAGCGGCGCGGAGGCGACGACCACGGCCGTGACGCGCTGCCCCCATTCGGGGTCGTCCCGGCCGACGACGACCACGTCCCGGACGGCCGGGTGGCGGCCGAGCACGGCCGCGACCTCACCGGCGACGACCTTCTCGCCGCCGGTGTTGATGACGTCGTCGGCACGGCCCCGCACCCGCAGGACGCCCTCGGACAGCTCGCCGAGGTCGCCGGTGACGAACCAGGGGCCGTCGAAGGACGCCGCGGTGAGGGCGGGCGCGAGCCGGTAGCGGCTGAACAGGGTGGGCCCCGCGAGCCGGATCCGGCCGTCACCGGCCAGGGAGACCGCGACCCCGTCGAGGGGGCGGCCGTCGTAGACGCAGCCGCCGCTGGTCTCGCTCATCCCGTAGGTGGTGAACAGCCGCGCCCCGGTCGCCCTGGCCTGGCCGAGCAGGGCCGGGGGAGCGGCCGCCCCGCCGAGCAGGACCGAGGCATAGCCGGCCAGGTCGGCGCCCGCCTCCAGGAGACGGCGGAGCTGGGTGGGGACCAACGAGACATGGACGCGGCCCGCCGCTGCCACCCGGTCGAGGTCGAACGCCGGATGGATGACGGGCTCCGTGCCGGCGAGCAGCGCCCGGACCAGCACCTGGATCCCGGCGATATGGCTGGTGGGCAGGCAGCACAGCCAGGGCGCCCCGGGCGCGCCGACCCGGTCCAGGGTGGCGTGCGCGGACGCCTTGAGCGCGTCGGCGGACAGCTCCACGATCTTGGGGGTGCCGGTGCTGCCGGAGGTGGCGATGAGGACGGCGGCGTCGGTCGGCTCGCCCCCCGGAAGGCGCGACACGCCCGAGGAATCCTCGACGGCGGCGGGCTTCAGGACGTCCAGGAGGGTGTTCAGGGCGGGCGCCGGCAGGCCCGGCGGGAGCGGGCACAGGGCAGGTCCGGTGCCGTCGAGCGCGGCGGACAGGCGCGCGAGGAGCCGGGGCCCCGGCGGCAGGATGACGGCGTGGACGTTTCGCATGACGATGATCAGGCTACCCGCGGCGTGAGGCGGGCCGCGAAGGCGCTTGAATAGGGGGATGGTCTCCGAGTTGTTCGACGCTGACGCGTGGAAGGAAGTCGAGGGTTTCGACTTCACCGACATCACCTACCACCGGGCGGTGGATCAGGGCACGGTGCGGATCGCGTTCAACCGCCCCGAGGTGCTGAACGCGTTCCGGCCGCACACGGTCGACGAGCTGTACCGGGCGCTGGATCACGCGCGGCTGACCGGCGACGTCGGGGTGATCCTGCTGACGGGCAACGGCCCGTCGCCCAAGGACGGCAAGTGGTCGTTCTGCTCGGGCGGCGACCAGCGCATCCGCGGCAGGGACGGCTACAAGTACTCCGAGACGGAGACGGCCGCCGGCATCGACCCGGCGCGGGCGGGCCGCCTGCACATCCTGGAGGTGCAGCGGCTGATCCGGTTCATGGGCAAGATCGTCATCTGTCTGGTGCCGGGCTGGGCGGCGGGCGGCGGGCACAGCCTGCACGTGGTGTCCGACCTGACCCTGGCCAGCAGGGAGCACGCGCGGTTCAAGCAGACCGACGCGGACGTCGCGAGCTTCGACGGCGGGTTCGGTTCGGCGTATCTGGCGCGTCAGGTCGGCCAGAAGTTCGCGCGGGAGATCTTCTTCCTCGGTGACACCTACACCGCGGAAGACGCCCACCGGATGGGCATGGTGAACGCGGTCGTCCCGCACGCCGATCTGGAGAAGGTCGCGCTGGAGTGGGCGAAGAAGATCAACGGCAAGTCGCCGACGGCGCAGCGGATGCTGAAGTTCGCGTTCAACGCGATCGACGACGGCCTGGTCGGCCAGCAGGTGTTCGCCGGTGAGGCGACCAGGCTGGCCTACGGGACGGCCGAGGCCGCCGAGGGCCGCGACCAGTTCCTGGAGAAGCGCGACCCCGACTGGTCGCCGTACCCCTGGTACAGCTGATGCGGGCGTTCTCGATCCCGATGCGGACCCCCTTCCGCGGGCTCACGGCACGCGAGGGCGCGCTGCTCGAGGGCCCGGCGGGGTGGGGCGAGTTCTCGCCGTTCCCCGAGTACGGCCCCGCCGAGGCGGCGCGGTGGCTGGCCGCGGCGCGTGAGGCGGCCTTCACCGGCTTCCCCGCGCCGCTGCGCGACC
>NZ_BAAGZI010000322.1:0-6890 GCF_054778695.1 Actinocorallia lasiicapitis | reverse complement strand
CACCGTCGCCGCGCCCAGGACCGCGGATCCATGGCCGCGGGTCAGCCGTCCCAGCCGGCCGTCGTCATGGCCGCAGGCCGCGCAGTCGGAGTCGCAGCCGCACGCCGCCTTCTTCCGGCGGCGGACCGGCACCCCGAGCAGATCGAGCGCGAAGTACGCCAGCACCAGCGCCGACGCGATGAGCAGCAGCGACCGCAGCCACGGACCCGGCTGCACCGCGCCGCCGAGCAGCCCGAGCACCGCGCCCAGCAGAGTGTGCGAGACCAGCTTCCCGGCCAGGAACGCGACGACCGGACGGACCGGGTCACGTGCCTCGCGGACGGCCGCGGCGAGCAGCCCGGCCTGGAGGGCGGCGCAGGTCGTGGCGCCCGCGAGCAGGCCCGTCCCCGCGCCGGTGGCGAACAGTGCTCCGGCACTCACGCCAGGTGAGTGCCCAGCGCGGGTCTAGATCACTCGCCCGGAACCGGCCGGTCCAGGACGAACACGTCGGCCAGCATCCCGCCGCCCGGCGTGTGCCGCGCCGCCGCGGGGCTGTCGTAGACGACGATCAGCTTGCCGTCGCTGATCACCGCGATGCCCTCGGCGTGGTCCTCGCCGTCACCGTGCGGCAGATCCGCGACGTGCTCGGCCTCCCGGACGATGTCGGGCAGCTCGGTGTGGGAGGCGTCGCGCCAGCGGAACAGCCGGACGGGACCGGACAGCGCCATGCTCGGACCGGCCAGGATCAGCAGATCGTCGCCGTCCGGGCACAGGTCGCGGATGCCCAGACCGGCGAGGTCCAGGAAGTGGGTGTGGTAGCGGGTGCCGTTGAGGCGGCGCAGCCGCAGCCGGCCCGGGTCGTCGGGGTCGGTCTCCGGCCACACCTCGACCAGCGCCGCCCAGCCGCGCAGCACGGGCCCGCGGAACCCGATGTACAGGCGCTCCCCGTGGACCGCGACGCCCTCGACGTCCACGCCGATGTACTTCGACGGGATCTTCAGGAACGGGCCGAGATGCGGGTCGTCGGTGAGGAGGTCGGCGACGGAGTCGCCGCGCCCGCCCAGGACGGCCGCGGTCCGGCCGTCGGCGGCCTTGCGGACCCGGTCGGGCAGCCCGTCGGGCCCCTCCTCCAGCGGCAGCCGCACCAGGATGTAGCGGTTCTCCTCGCGGACGACCGTGGCGAGCCGCTTGCGGGACTTGCGGTCGTCGTGCTCGGCCTTGATCCGCTTGCGCTTCAGGCTGTGCGAGCCGACCGCCCAGAGCCAGCCGCCCTCGCTGGCCAGGCCCTCGATGTCGGCTTCCTCGTCGGGACCGGCCGGCAGTTCGACGAAGTCGGCGAGGGCGAAGGTGGCCTGGTCGGCGTAGCCGGTGACCGTTCCGTCGGGGGCGGTCACCTCGGTCAGCCGCTCGATGGTGGCGGTCTCGTCGCCGGCGACCCACAGGCAGCGTCCGTCGCGCCGGATGGCGGACAGGTTGGTGTGGGTTTCGGCGTTCCGGCTGTCGAGGCCGAACAGCAGTTCAATCTGGCGTTCCACGTTCACCCGCCGATCCTGTCATGAATCGTTCGATACCTCACCGCGATCCCCCAAACGGCCGCGCAGCAGCGCCGCCTGCTCCCGCAGCAGGGCGGCCTGCTGGCGGAGCTGCCGGTTCTTGTTGTGCAGCTCCACGAAGACCGACACCTTCGCCCGCAGCACCCAGGGGTCGAACGGCTTGGCGATGAAGTCGACCGCCCCGGCGGCGTAGCCGCGGAACGCGTAGTCGGGGTCGCTGTTCACGGCCGTCAGAAAGATGATCGGGACGTCTCGGGTCTTCTTCCGGCGCTTGATGTCGCGCGCGGTCTCGAACCCGTCCATGCCGGGCATCACCACGTCCAGGAGGATCACCGCGTACTCGTCGGTGAGCAGCGCCTTCAGCGCCTGCTCGCCCGAGCGCGCCCGGATCAGATCCTGGTCGAGCGAGCTGAGGATGGCCTCCAGCGCGATCAGGTTCTCCTCCCGGTCGTCCACCAGGAGGATCTTCGCCTTGTCGCCCATCAGTTGCCCTCCATCCGCTGGAGCCACGCCCGCATGACGCTCAGCAAGTGGTCCACGTCCACCGGTTTCGGCACATAGTCCGACGCGCCCGAGGCGAGGCTGTCCTCCCGGTCGCCCTTCATCACCTTCGCCGTGATGATGATGATCGGCAGATCGGAGAACTGCGGCATCCCGCGGATCGCCTCGGTGGTGGCGTAGCCGTCCAGCCCGGGCATCATCACGTCCATCAGGACCAGCGAGATGTCCGGGTTGCGTTGGAGCAGGTCGATGCCGGCCTGACCGTCCTCGGCGTACAGCACGTCCATCCCGTAGCCCTCGAGCACCGACGTCAGCGCGAACACGTTCCGGACGTCGTCGTCGACGATCAGGACCTTCCGGCCCGACAGCACCAGGTCCAGGTAGTCGGCGGGTGCGTCGTCCAGGAAACCGGCCAGCGCGGCGCCCGTCTCGATCGCCCGCGGCACCTCGACGGTCGGCAGCAGCGTGTCCGGCGGATGCGGCGTCTCGCCGATCACTCCGGCGTACTCCACGGGCAGGTACAGCGTGAAGGTCGAGCCCTGGCCGACCCGGCTCTCGGCGTGGATCTCGCCGTTCAGCAGATACGCGATGTTCCGGCTGATCGACAGCCCGAGCCCGGTGCCTCCGTAGCGGCGGCTGGTGGTGCCGTCGGCCTGCTGGAACGCCTCGAAGATCACCTGGAGTTTGTCCTCGCTGATCCCGATCCCGGTGTCGGTCACCCGGAACGCGACCACCGAACCCGCCGTCTGGAGGCTGGGGGAGGTGACCTGCTCCGGATCGGCCTTGCCGACCGTCAGCCTGACCTCGCCGTCGGCGGTGAACTTGACCGCGTTCGACAACAGGTTCCGCAGCACCTGCTGGAGCCGCTGCTCGTCGGCGAAGAGCATCTCGGGCACGCCGGGCTCGGTCCTGACGTCGAAGGTCAGGCCCTTGTCGACGGCCAGCGGCCGGAACGTGGCGTCCACGTACTCGACCAGCTTGTTCATCTCCAGCGGCTGCGGATGGACGTCCATCTTCCCGGCCTCGACCTTCGCCAGGTCGAGGATGTCGTTGATGAGCTGCAGCAGGTCGGTGCCCGAGTCGTAGATGGTCTTGGCGAACTCGACCTGCTTGGGCGTCAGGTTGCCGTCGTTGTTCTCCGACAGCAGCTTCGCCAGCACCAGCAGGCTGTTCAGCGGGGTCCGCAGCTCGTGCGACATGTTCGCCAGGAACTCCGACTTGTACCGCGACGACACCGCGAGCTGCTCGGCGCGCTCCTCCAGGGTCCGTCTGGCCTGCTCGATCTGGAAGTTCTGGATCTCGATCGCGCGGTTCTGCTTGGCCAGCAGCGCCGCCTTCTCCTCCAGCTCGGTGTTGGACCTGCGCAGTTCGGCCTGCTGCCGCTGGAGTTCGTCGGAACGTTCCTGCAGCTCCTGGGTGAGGCGCTGCGACTCCGCCAGCAGCGACTCGGTCCTGGCGTTGGCGATGATCGCGTTGATCGTGACGCCCATGGTCTCGGTGAACTGGTCGAAGAAGTCCAGGTGCACCGGGGTGAACCCGCCGAAGGACGCCAGCTCGATCGCGCCGAGCACCTGGTCCTCGAAGACGATCGGCATCACGATCACACTGGACGGCGCGGCCTCGCCGAGCCCCGACTTGATCCGGATGTAGTCGGCGGGCGCCGACTGGATGAGGATGGTCCGCCGTTCCATCGCGGTCTGCCCGACGATGCCCTCGCCGAGCCCGAACCTGACGTCGCCGTTGGCCGACACCGAGATCCCGAACCCGGCCTTCAGCACCAGCTCGGGCTCGCCGCCCGTCGGCTGCTCGGCCAGATAGAGCGCGCCGTACTGGGCGGACACGGTCGGCGTCAGCTCGTTCATGATGAGCTGGGCGACCTGCAGCAGGTCGCGGTGGCCCTGCATCAGGCCGCCGATCCTGGCGAGGTTGGTCTTCAGCCAGTCCTGCTCCATGTTGGCGCGGGTGGTCTCGCGGAGGTTGGACACCATCAGGTTGACGTTGTCCTTCAGCTCCGCGACCTCGCCGCTCGCCTCGACGGTGATCGACCGGGTGAGGTCGCCGCTGGCCACACCGGACGCGACCTCGGCGATGGCCCGCACCTGGGTGGTCAGATTGCCGGCCAGGTCGTTCACCGATTCGGTGAGCCGCTTCCAGGTGCCGGACACGCCCTCGACCTCGGCCTGGCCGCCGAGCTGGCCTTCGCTGCCGACCTCGCGGGCCACCCGGGTGACCTCGGACGCGAACGACGACAGCGTGTCGACCATGGTGTTGATCGTGGTCTTCAGTTCGAGGATCTCGCCGCGGGCGTCCACGTCGATCTTGCGGGTGAGGTCGCCGTGGGCGACGGCCGTGGTGACCTGGGCGATGTTCCGCACCTGGTAGGTCAGGTTGGTCGCCATGCCGTTGACGTTGTCGGTGAGGTCCTTCCACACGCCGGACACGCCGCGGACCTGCGCCTGTCCGCCCAGCCGCCCCTCGGTGCCGACGTCACGGGCGACGCGGGTGACCTCGTCGGCGAACGCGGAGAGCTGGTCGACCATGGTGTTCAGGGTCAGTTTCAGTTCGAGGATCTCGCCGCGGGCGTCCACGTCGATCTTCTTGGTGAGGTCGCCCTGGGCGACGGCCGTCGCGACCTGGGCGATGTTCCGGACCTGGCCGGTCAGGTTGGTGGCCATGTTGTTGACGTTGTCGGTGAGGTCCTTCCAGACCCCGGACACCCCGCGGACGTTGGCCTGTCCGCCCAGGTTGCCTTCGGTGCCGACCTCCCGGGCCACGCGGGTGACCTCGTCGGCGAACGCGGAGAGCTGGTCGACCATCGTGTTGACGGTGTCCTTGAGCTCCAGGATCTCGCCCTGCGCGTTGACCGTGATCTTCTTCGACAGGTCGCCGTAGGCCACGGCCTTGGTGACCTGCGCGATGTTCCGCACCTGGTAGGTCAGGTTGGTCGCCATGCTGTTGACGTTGTCGGTGAGGTCCTTCCACACGCCCGAGACGCCGCGGACCTGCGCCTGGCCGCCCAGGTTGCCTTCGGTGCCGACCTCCCGAGCCACGCGGGTGACCTCGTCGGCGAACGCCGAGAGCTGGTCGACCATCGTGTTCAGGGTGTCCTTGAGCTCGAGGATCTCGCCCCGCGCGTCCACGGTGATCTTGCGGCTCAGATCGCCGCGGGCCACGGCCGTCGCGACCTGCGCGATGTTCCGCACCTGGTAGGTCAGGTTCGACGCCATGCTGTTGACGTTGTCGGTGAGGTCCTTCCAGACCCCGGACACCCCCCGGACGTTGGCCTGCCCGCCCAGATTGCCTTCCGTGCCGACCTCCCGGGCCACGCGGGTGACCTCGTCGGCGAACGCGGAGAGCTGGTCGACCATCGTGTTGACGGTGAGTTTCAGCTCCTGGAGCTCGCCCGCCGCCTCGACCGTCACCTTCCGGGTCAGGTCGCCCTTGGCGACGGCCGTGGTCACCACGGCGATGTCGCGGACCTGGGCCGTCAGCCGGCCCGCCATCGTGTTGACCGCGCTGGTGACGTCGCGCCACCGTCCCGACATGCCCCGCAGCGGCGCCTGCCCGCCCAGCCGCCCCTCGGTGCCGACCTCCCGCGCGACCTGGGTCACCTCGGAGGTGAAGGCGTCGAGCTGATCGACCATATGGTTGACCGAGCGCGCCATTCGCAGAAGTTCACCGCGCAATGGTCTTCCATCGGAGCGCAATTCCACTTTTTGCGAGAGATCTCCGGCGGCGACCGCGTCCACTACTCGTGCCATCGCGTGCGCGGGCCCCGTCAATGCCTCGATGAGCGCGTTGGCCGAATCCACGCTGACCGCCCAGGAACCCGTGCCGGGCCCCGCCGCCAGCCGTTCCTCCAGATGGCCCTCCCGGGACACCTCGCGGCGCACCCTGGCCAGCTCGTCGTGCTGGTGCTTGGCCCGCTCCCTGATCTGCCGCACCATGAGCAGGGCTTCGAGCGCCGCGCCTTCGGCGGACGCCTCCTCATCGTCGCGAAAATCACCATCGCGTACTCGCGCGAGGGCCTGGAGCAGCGGTTCGAGGTCCGCGTCGCTGTACCGAGGGGTGGTATCCAGCCGTGAGTTCGCGCCACCGCCGGACCGTGCATATGTACGAGGCATAGGGTTTACTCCTCAGCAGTCCTTTGCAGTCTGTCATTGATCGCCCGATGGGACAGGATTTGGGACTTGGCCGCTTCCCCGGAATTCAACGAGCGGACCTGGCGCGGCTGGATGACGTTCGTGGCCGAGGCCAGCGAACTGCTCGCCGGAACCCTCGACCCGCACGGCACGCTGGCGCTCACCGCCCAGATGATCGTGCCGCGGGTCGCGACGTGGTGCGCCGCCTACACCGACGAGAGCGACCGGCCGGTCTACGTCTGGCACACCGACGAGGACCTCGCCGACGCGCTGACCGAGCGGCTGATCGCCGAGGGCGCCCCGCCTGAGGGGCCGCCCCAGCCGTGGGCCGGGGAGGTCGCCTGCACGATACCCCTGGTCGCGCGCGGCCGCAGGCTCGGCGGGATCGCCGTAGGACGCGCCGAGCGGTTCCCGCTCGACTACTACGAACTGGCCGAGGAGCTGGCCCGCCGGTCGGCGCTGGCCTTCGACAACGCCCGGCTCTACGCCGTCCAGAAGGCCACCAGCCTGGCCCTGCAGCGCAGCCTCCTGCCGCCCGACCCGCTGCCCCAGCCGCCGTGGGTGGAGTTCGCGGTCTCCTACCACCCGGCGGGGGAGGGGGCCGAGGTCGGCGGCGACTTCTACGACGTGTTCGAGGTGCCGCCCGGCCCCGACGGGGTGGCGCGCTGGCGGCTCGCGATCGGCGACGTCTGCGGCACGGGGCCCGGCGCGGCGG
>NZ_BAAGZI010000321.1:0-6902 GCF_054778695.1 Actinocorallia lasiicapitis | reverse complement strand
GCCGCGGCCGTGCGGGCGGGCGCGCGCGACGGTGCGCTCGCCGCCCGGCACATCGCCGCCGTCGATCGGCTGGTCACCGCGTGGCGCGGGCAGGGTCCCGTCGACCTGCCCGGCGGGGTTTGCGCGTTCCGGCGGTATGGCAAGCTGCAATGGGGACCGGCCGAAGTGGCCGGAGGGGAAGCAAACGCCGAAGAAAGGCAATAGGGGTGGACGAGAAGGACCTGGGCACTGACCTCGCGAAGGTGCTGATCTCGGAGGACGAGCTTCAGGCCAAGATCCGGGAGCTCGCCGCCCAGATCGACAAGGACTACGAGGGCAAGGACCTGCTGCTCGTGGCCGTCCTCAAGGGCGCCGTGATGGTGATGGCGGATCTCGCCCGCGCGCTGCACAGCCATGTGTGCCTCGACTTCATGGCGGTCTCGTCCTACGGTTCGGGCACCAAGTCGTCCGGCGTCGTCCGGATCCTCAAGGACCTCGACACGGACATCTCCGGCAAGAACGTGCTGATCGTCGAGGACATCGTCGACAGCGGGCTGACCCTGTCGTGGCTGATCGACAACCTCAAGACGCGCCAGCCGGCCAGCCTCGAGGTCTGCGCGATCCTCCGCAAGCCCGAAGCCGTGAAGACCGAGATCGACGTCAAGTACATCGGGTTCGACATTCCGAACGAGTTCGTCATCGGTTACGGCTTGGACTACGCGGAGAAATACCGGAATCTCCCGTTCGTCGGCACGCTCGCACCGCATGTGTACAGCAACTGATCGTTGGGAACTACCGGAGCTGCCCAAGCGTTGGCAAGACGCTGGAGATCGCTGGCTGCAAGGCTCGCATCGTCCGGTGTACCTTCAGTAGCTAGCTTTCCACAGACGTTGGTCAGGAGGGACGGTCCCCGCCCGGGGTTGCCGCACATATGGACGTGAAGCGCTACTTCCGCGGACCACTGCTGTGGGTCCTGCTGTTCGGGATTCTCGTCGCCCTCGTGATGTGGGGCGTCAATCCTGGAACCACCTACGACAAGGTCGACACCTCGCAGGTCGTGTCGGCCATCCAGAACGGCCAGGTGACCTCTGCCAAGGTCGTCGACAAGGACCAGGTCATCCAGGTCAAGACGACCGACGGCAAGAACCTCCAGGCCAACTGGGTCGACGGTCAGGGCCTTCAGCTCCAGAACCAGCTCCAGGAGCAGGTCAAGGCCGGCAAGACCCAGTCCTACAAGGTCGACGTCCCCAAGCAGAGCCTGCTGCTGAACCTCGTGTTCAGCCTGCTGCCGCTGATCGTCATCGTCCTCATCTTCCTGTTCATCATGAACCAGATGCAGGGCGGCGGCTCTCGCGTCATGAACTTCGGCAAGTCCAAGGCCAAGCTGATCACCAAGGACACGCCCAAGACCACCTTCGCGGACGTCGCCGGCGCGGACGAGGCGATCGAGGAGCTCAAGGAGATCCGCGATTTCCTTCAGAACCCGGCCAAGTTCCAGTCCATCGGAGCCAAGATCCCCAAGGGCGTGCTGCTGTTCGGCCCGCCCGGAACCGGCAAGACCCTGCTGGCGCGCGCCGTCGCGGGCGAGGCCGGGGTGCCGTTCTACTCGATCTCCGGTTCCGACTTCGTCGAGATGTTCGTCGGTGTGGGCGCCTCGCGCGTCCGCGACCTGTTCGAGCAGGCCAAGGCCAACGCGCCGTCGATCATCTTCATCGACGAGATCGACGCCGTCGGCCGGCACCGCGGTGCGGGCCTGGGCGGCGGTCACGACGAGCGCGAGCAGACCCTGAACCAGCTTCTGGTCGAGATGGACGGCTTCGACGCCAAGGGCGGCGTGATCCTGATCGCGGCCACCAACCGTCCCGACATCCTCGACCCGGCGCTGCTGCGTCCGGGCCGGTTCGACCGCCAGGTCACCGTGGACCGTCCCGACCTCGAGGGCCGCAAGGGCATCCTGCGCGTCCACGGACGGGGCAAGCCGTTCGCGCCGGACGTCGACCTCGACATCATCGCCCGCCGCACCCCCGGTTTCACCGGTGCGGACTTGGCGAACGTCATCAACGAGGCCGCGCTGCTCACGGCGCGCTTCGACCGCAAGCTGATCGACATGGACACCCTTGAGGAGTCCATCGACCGCGTCATGGCCGGCCCTGAGCGCAAGACCAGGGTCATGTCCGAGGCCGAGAAGAAGATCATCGCCTACCACGAGGGCGGCCACGCCCTGGTCGCGCACGCTCTTCCCAACGCCGACCCGGTCCACAAGGTCACGATCCTGCCGCGCGGCCGCGCGCTGGGCTACACGATGACCCTCCCGATGGAGGACAAGTTCCTCACCACCCGTTCGGAGATGACCGACCAGCTCGCCATGCTGCTGGGCGGCCGCACCGCTGAGGAGCTCGTCTTCCACGAGCCCACCACCGGCGCTTCGAACGACATCGAGAAGGCCACCTCGATCGCCCGGAACATGGTCACCGAGTACGGCATGAGCGAGCGTCTCGGCGCCCGCAAGTTCGGCTCCGGCAACGGCGAGGTGTTCCTGGGCCGCGACATGGGCCACGAACGCGACTACTCCGAGGACATCGCCTCGGCGATCGACGACGAGGTCCGCCGGCTGATCGAAGGCGCCCACGACGTCGCCTGGGAGATCCTCACCGAGTACCGGGACGTCCTGGACCATCTGGTGCTCGAGCTGATGGAGAAGGAGACCCTCTCCAAGGATCAGGTCCTCTCGGTCTTCGCCCCGATACGCAAGCGCCAGAAGGTCAACTCCTACACGGGTTACGGCAAGCGGCTCCCCTCGGAGCGCCCGCCGGTCCTCACCCCGAAGGAACTGGCTCTGACGGCTCCCGCCATCGAGATCGTCGAAATCACCGAAACCCCGACCGACGATTCGGACGCCTGACAGTTACGCGTAGGGTGTCTGTTATGAGTGATGTTCCGGAGTTCGACCACGCAAGGATCGAGAAGGCCGTACGGGAGATCCTGTACGCCATCGGCGAGGATCCCGACCGTGACGGACTCCGGAACACCCCGTCCCGGGTGGCCCGCGCCTACGCCGAGCAGTTCGCCGGCCTCCGCCAGACCCCGGCCGACGCCCTCACCACGGTCTTCGAAGCCGACCACGAGGAAATGGTCCTGGTAAAGGACATTCCTCTTAATTCGACCTGTGAGCACCACCTGCTTCCGTTCGTCGGGGTCGCGCACGTCGGCTACACCCCCAACGAAAAAGGGCAGATCACGGGCCTTTCCAAGCTCGCGCGCCTCGTCGACGTCTACGCCCGCCGCCCGCAGGTCCAGGAGCGTCTGACCAGCCAGATCGCGGACGCCCTGATGGACAATCTCGAGCCCCGCGGCGCGGTCGTCGTCATCGAGGCCGAACACATGTGCATGACGATGCGCGGCGTCCGCAAGCCCGGCGCCAAGACCATCACCTCCGCCGTCCGAGGCGACTTCCGCACCAGCGCCCAGACCCGCGCCGAAGCCATGTCCCTCATCCTCGGCCGCCCCTGACGGGTCGCGTCAGCCGACGCCCCGTTCTCCTCACCGGAGCCGCCTCTTCGGGTTCCGATCTTCGCTGTGCCGGAACCCCACAGCGGGACGGCGAGTCCAACTGGGAGCGGGTTCCGGTCCGGGGACCGAGGCGAATGGGGTCGTGTGATCAACGTTCCGGGTGCTGCGGAGGACATTCCCTGGGTCGACGCGCAGCCCGGCGGGGTCGGCGTGATCGTGTCGTGGCGGAACGCCGCGGGAGCGGTGCGGCTGGCCACCGCGGGCACCGACCGGACGGTGCGGATCTGGGATCCGATCGCCGGACGTTCGGTGGGCGAGCCGCTCGTCGGCCACGAGGCCGTGGTCGGGATCCTGACCTGCTGGCAGGGGCCGGACGGAAGGCATCTCGTCGCCTCGGCGGGTGAGGATCACGGCATCCGGATCTGGGATCCGGAGACCGGGGAGGCCGAGCTGCCTCCGCTGACCGGGCACACCGAGTGGGTGATGGGCCTCACGAGCTGGACCGGCCCCGACGGGCCGCGGATCGCGTCGGCGAGCATCGATCGGACGGTCCGGATCTGGGACGCGCTGACCGGAGCGCCGGTCGGGCAGCCGCTGGAGGGCCATACCGAGGGGCTGTGGGCGGTCGTCTGCTGCACGATGCCGGACGGCTCGGTCAGGCTGGTGTCCGGCGGCGACGACGGGATGCTGCGGTTCTGGTCGGCCGAGACCGGCGAACCGCTGCTCGATCCGGTCGAGGCGCACGTCCCGTCCGGCCTGCTGGGGTTGCACACCTGGACGGACGTGGACGGTGCGGTCCTGGTCGCCTCCGGCGGCGTCGACGGCTCGGTCAAGATCTGGGACGCCACGACCGGAGCCCAGCTCGGCTCCACGCTCTCGGGCCACCGCGCGACAGTGCGTTCCCTGACCACCTGGATCGACCGGGACGGCAGACCGCGGCTGGCTTCGGCCGCCGCGGACGGCACCGTCCGCCTCTGGGACACGGATTCCTTCAGCCAGACGGGCCCTGCGCGGACCGGCCACTCCGGCTGGATGCCGGCGATCACCACGTTCGAGGGGCCGGCGGGCGAGGTCTGGCTGGCCTCGGCCGGAGACCAGGGCACGATCCGGCTCTGGGATCCCGAGACCGGCGACGACGTCGCGACTCCGCTGGTCGGCCATGTCGCGGGAATGTGGGCCCTGACGAGCTGGGTCCTGCCGGACGGCAAGGCCAGGGTCGCCTCCGGTGGCGACGAGGCGGTGATCCGGGTCTGGGATCCCGAGACGGGGCTGCCGATCGGTTCCCCGCTGGTCGGCCACACCGCCGGGATCTGGGCGCTGGAGGCGTGGATCACCGATGAAGGCGGGGCCTGTCTGGCGTCGGCGGGCGACGACGGCACGCTGCGGCTGTGGGACACGGAGTCCGGGACCGCGCTCGGCGAACCGCTGGACATCGGTTCGGCGTGGACCCCGGCGTTGGCGCACTGGCGGACTCCGGACGGCGGCCACCGGCTCGCGTCGGGGAGCATCGACGGGAAGGTGCGCGTCTGGGATCCGGAGTCACGGGAGCCTCTCGCGGTGTACACCGCGACCGAGTCGAGCTGGGTGCTCGCCCTCACTTCGCGCACGGACGAGGAGGGCCGGCTGACCCTCGCCATCGGGCTCAGCGACGGCACCGTCCAGATCTGGGATCCCGCCGCGGACACGGTTCTGGCGACCCTCACCGGCCACACCGACTGGGCTCGCTCCCTGACCTCCTGGCAGGGCCCGCGCCCCGGTCTCGCCTCCTCGAGCTTCGACCACACCGTCCGGGTCTGGTGGCCTGAGCCGACGGGGTTCGAGGCCGTCGAGCTGGCAGGCCACAGCGCGCGCGTCGGCTGTGTGACCGGCTGGCTCGACGCCGAGGGCAGGCCCTTCCTCGCCTCGGGTAGCGACGACGACTCGATCCGGGTCTGGTCGGCGGAGGAGGGGCGGCCGCTGGGCGAGCCGCTGCTCGGGCACACTTCGGGCATCTGGGCGATCACCAGCTGGTCGACGGAGCAGACCGGTCCGCGGCTGGCGTCGGCCGGCTACGACGGGACGGTCCGGCTGTGGGATCCCATGGCGGGGGTGGCGATCCGGACGATCGAGGTCGGACCGGTCGCTATGTGGGGGCTGTCGGACGCGCCGGCCGGCCAGGACACGCTGGGCCGCAGCTCCCTGGCGGAGGCGATCGCGGACCAGATCTACCGTCCGCTGAACGCCGATCCGCTCGACGACCCGGGTGCGGCCGTGGTCAGCGTCGAGGGGCCGTGGGGCTCGGGCAAGAGCACGCTGATGGGCATGGTCCGCGACCGGCTCCCGGCGGAGCTGCGGCCCGAGCCGGTCACCGCCCCGAACCGGCGGTTGACCGTCCGGCGGGCGATGCTCATGATCAAACGGCATGGCAGGACCGAACGGACGGTCCGGCCCGCCACACCGAACCGGGGAGTGATCACCGCCTGGTTCAACCCGTGGACGCACCAGTCGGGCGAGCAGGTGTGGGCGGGGCTCGTCAACGAGATCATCGGTGCGGCGCGGGCCGTCCTGTATCCGAGCGACGGGGCGCGTGAGCACTACTGGTTCGAGCGGAACCTCGACCGGGTCGACCGTTACTCGATCCGGCGGGCGCTGCTGCGCCGGATCGTCTCGCCGCTGCTCGGGGTCGGTCTCGGCGCGACGGTGCTGCCGATCATCCTCGGGGTGGGCGAGCTGAACCACTCGGTCGAGGCCTTCGGGCACTCCTGGTCGGCGACGGCCCTGGCCCTGATCGGCGCCGCACTGTTCCTGCTCGCGGGGCTCGCCCACACGGCCTGGCTGTACCTGTTCCGTTCGGCGGCGCCGTTCCTGCCGGGGGAACTGTTCCACATCCCGGTGCTGGACCGGGTGAGCGTCACCGACGTCCGAGGGAACACCGAGACCTTCTCCGATCCGCTCCGCCGCGCCCAGGCGGGCTCGCTCTACCTGCTCCAGCACAACGTGGGCGACATCCTCGGGGACCTGCGGGCCCGCGGCTACGACCTGGTCGTGTTCGTGGACGACCTGGACCGGTGCCGTGCCGGCACGGTCGCGGAGGTCTTCGAGGCGATCAACCTCTTTCTCTCGTCGATCTCGAGCGGGAGCGACTTCAAGGCCAGGTTCGTGGTCGGGTTCGATCCCACCGTGATCGCGGCGCATCTGGATTCCCACTTCGAGCTCAACGGGGCGGCCCAGGCGCTGAGCGGTGAGGACATGACGCCCGGCTGGTCGTTCCTGCGCAAGCTCGTCCAGCTGCCCGTCGTGGTGCCGCAGATCGACGACGCCGGGATCCGGTCGTTCGTGGACACGGTGACCGGGAGCCCCCGGGCCGCCGTCGCGCCGGTTCGGGTGCCCGCTCCGCGTGCGGGCAGCGGTTCCGCGCCGGATCGCCCGGCCGG
>NZ_BAAGZI010000320.1:0-6921 GCF_054778695.1 Actinocorallia lasiicapitis | reverse complement strand
CGGCCCCGGTGGCGGCGGTCGCGGCGGCACGGCGGGTGCCTTCGGGCGTCCCGGCGGCCGGCCGACGCGTGGACGCAAGTCCAAGAAGCAGCGGCGTCAAGAGTTCGACAACATGCAGGCCCCCGCGATCGGCGGCGTGAACGCGCCGCGCGGCAACGGCAAGGTCGTGCGGTTGGCGGCCGGCGCGTCCCTGACGGACTTCGCCGAGAAGATCGGTGCCAACCCGGCGTCGCTCGTCGCGATCATGATGCACCTCGGCGAGATGGTGACCGCGACCCAGTCGGTGACCGAGGAGTCGTTCCAGATCCTGGGCGAGGAGCTGGACTTCAACGTCCAGATCGTCAGCCCCGAGGACGAGGACCGCGAGCTGCTCGAGTCCTTCGACCTGGAGTTCGGCGAGGACGAAGGCGGCGAGGAGCACCTCGTCGCACGTCCGCCGGTCGTGACCGTCATGGGTCACGTCGACCACGGTAAGACCAAGCTTCTGGACGCGATCCGGAACGCCAACGTCGTCGCCGGTGAAGCGGGTGGCATCACCCAGCACATCGGCGCCTACCAGGTCTCCACCGAGGTCGAAGGCGCCGAGCGCAAGATCACCTTCATCGACACCCCCGGTCACGAGGCGTTCTCCGCCATGCGTGCCCGTGGTGCGGACACCACCGACCTCGTGGTCCTGGTGGTCGCCGCCGACGACGGTGTGAAGCCGCAGACCACCGAGGCGATCGACCACGCGACGGCGGCCGGCGTGCCGATCGTCGTGGCGGTCAACAAGATCGACAAGGAGGGGGCGGACCCGACGAAGGTCCGCGCCCAGCTCACCGAGTACGGCCTGGTGGCCGAGGAGTTCGGTGGCCAGACCATCTTCGTGGACGTGTCCGCGAAGCAGGGCCTCAACATCGACGGCCTCCTGGAGGCCATCGTGCTGACCGCCGACGCCGAGCTCGACCTGCGGGCCAACCCCGACCAGGACGCGCAGGGCGTCGCGATCGAAGCCCACCTGGACAAGGGCCGCGGCCCCGTCGCGACCGTCCTGGTCCAGCGCGGCACGCTCAACATCGGTGACTCCATCGTCGCCGGTGGCGCCTACGGACGCGTCCGGGCGATGCTCGACGAGAACGGCGACCACGTCGAAGAGGCGGGCCCGTCCCGTCCGGTGCTGGTCCTCGGTCTCACGGCCGTCCCGGGTGCGGGCGACTCCTTCCTGGTCGTCGAGGACGACCGGATGGCGCGTCAGATCGCCGACAAGCGTGCCGCCCGCAAGCGGAACGCCGAACTGCTCAAGAGCCGTCCGAAGCACTCCCTCGAGGAGCTGTTCAAGGACCTCGAGCGGGGCGAGCGCCAGGAGCTGCTGCTCATCCTCAAGGGCGACGTGTCCGGTTCGGTGGAAGCCCTCGAGGACTCGCTGCTCAAGATCGACGTGGGCGACGAGGTCTCGCTGCGGGTCATCCGCCGCGGCGTCGGTGCGATCACCCAGAACGACGTCAACCTCGCGGTGGCGTCCGAAGGCGCGGTCATCATCGGCTTCAACGTCCGTCCCGAGCGCAACGCGCAGGAGATGGCGGACCGCGAAGGCGTCGACATCCGCTTCTACTCGGTCATCTACAACGCGATCGAAGAAGTCGAAGCGGCCCTCAAGGGAATGCTCAAGCCCGAGTTCGAAGAGGCGCAGCTGGGCACCGCCCAGATCCGCGCGATCTTCAAGGTGCCGAAGCTCGGCAGCATCGCGGGTTGCATGGTCCAGTCCGGCACGGTCAACCGCAACAGCAAGGCGCGGCTCGTCCGGCAGGGCGTGGTCATCGCCGACAACCTCACGGTCTCCTCGCTCCGTCGCGAGAAGGACGACGTCACCGAGGTCCGCGAGGGCTTCGAGTGCGGTATCGGCATCGGCTACCAGGACCTGAAGCTCGACGACATCATCGAAACCTTCGAAATGCGCGAAAAGCCCAGGTCGTAGGTTTTACCCGTCCCGCAGCGACAGGGGGAACTATCCCCCTGTCGCTGCGGGTTTCTCATGTTGAGGTGGTTACTTGTTCATCGGGGCCCTGACCCTGGACTTGTTGCTGGGTGACGTACATTCGCTTAAAGAGAAGCGTGGCGTCATCCGGCCGATCATCGCGGAGGTGCAGAAGCGCTTCCCGGCCGTGGCTGTGGCCGAGACCGGTGATCAGGACCTGCACCGTAGAGCGGAGCTCGGCATCGCCGTGGTCTCCGGGTCCGCGGGGAACTGCACAGAGGTGCTGGACGCGTGTGAACGGCTGGTGGCCGGGCGTCCGGAGATCGAGCTGCTGTCGGCACGGCAGCGGCTCTACGACGACGAGGACTAGTGAGGTAGCCATGGTGGATGCGGCCCGGGCGCGCAAGCTCGCCGACCGGATTCAGCAGATCGTGGCGGAGATGCTGGAACGGCGGATCAAGGACCCCAGGCTGGGGTTCGTCACGATCACCGATGCGAAGATCACGAACGATCTGCGGGACGCCACCGTGTACTACACGGTCTACGGCACGGACGAGGAGAAGGCCGGGACGGCCGCGGCGCTGGAGAGCGCCAAGGGCGTCATCAGGACCGAGGTCGGCCGTAAGACCGGTATCCGGCACACCCCGTCGCTGGTCTTCGAACTGGACGGCGTGATGGACAACGCCCTGCAGATCGAGGAGCTCCTCGCGAAGGCCAAGAAGGCCGACGCGGAGGTGTCGGCGGCGGCCGTGGGCGCCGAGTACGCGGGTGAAGCGAACCCCTACAAGGCCGACGAAGAGGACGAAGACGAGTCCGATTCAGAGGATGATGACGAATTCGAGGACGAGGACGCCAGCGAAAGCGGACACTCTTCCTCGTGAGTACCATCCCGGCGCGTTCGTGGGGGAAGGCCGTCAGGGCGATCGAGACGGCGGGGGAGCTCTGCCTCGCCTGCCACATCAGCCCTGACGGCGACGCACTCGGCTCGATGCTGGCCTTCGCCCAGGGGCTGCGCCAGCTCGGCCGGAACTGCACGGTGTCGTTCGGGGAGCCTTATGGCGTCCCGGCGATGCTGGCCTTTCTGCCGGGTCTGGAAATGCTCTCCGAACCGTCACGGTTCCCGGCCGCGCCCAAGGTGATGATCACGTTCGACGCGGCCAGGCCCGACCGGCTCGGCGGCCTGGCCGCCTCCGCTGGGCGCGCCCGGGAACTGATCGTGCTGGACCACCATGTGAGCAACCCGGGGTTCGGGACGATCGACCTGGTCGACCACGAGGCGGCCGCGACGGCCGTGGTGGTCGACGAGCTGCTGGTCAGGCTGGGGGTTCCGCTGTCGAAGGACATCGCGACCTGCCTGTACGCGGGGCTGGCGTCCGACACGGGGTCGTTCAAGTACGCGACGAGCACCCCGGCCGTCCACGCGCTGGCGGGGCGGCTGATCGAGGCAGGGGCGAAGCCCGACGAGGTCTCCCATGAGCTGTGGGACCGAGCGTCGTTCGGGCTGCTGAAGGTGCTGGGGGCGGCGCTGGAGCGCGCGGTGCTGGACGAACCGGCGGCCGGCGGTCTGGGGATGGTCTGGACTTCGGTGAGCCGTGCC
Organism: Actinocorallia lasiicapitis; assembly: GCF_054778695.1. Lineage (NCBI taxonomy): Bacteria > Bacillati > Actinomycetota > Actinomycetes > Streptosporangiales > Thermomonosporaceae > Actinocorallia > Actinocorallia lasiicapitis. The sequence goes on along the minus strand of NZ_BAAGZI010000320.1, from coordinate 3,370 downwards.
GACCGGCTGGGCGTCGGGTACGACCGGCTCGAAGGCGTCATCGACGTGCTGCGCAGGGCCGACGAGGCCGAGGTCGCGGTCGTCGCCAAGGAGAACGACGAGGGCCGCTGGTACGTGTCGACCAGGTCCAAGGGCGCGGTCGACGTGGGCCGGGCCTGTGAAGCACTCGGCGGGGGCGGGCACCGGCTCGCCGCCGCGTTCACCGCGGACGGCGACGTCCGCGCTGCCATAGCCCGACTTAAGGATCTTTTGTGAGCAAGGTCGTACCGCCCTCGGGGCTCGTCATCGTCGACAAGCCCGCGGGGTGGACCTCGCATGACGTCGTCGCGCGGATGCGGCGGCTGGCCGGGACACGCCGGGTCGGCCACGCCGGCACCCTCGACCCGATGGCGACGGGCGTGCTGGTCGTCGGGGTGGAGAAGGCCACCCGGCTGCTGGGCCATCTGGCGCTGACCCGCAAGGGCTACGACGGCACGATCCGGCTGGGCGAGACCACCAACACCGACGACGCCGAGGGCGAGTCGACGGGCACGACCCCGGCGGGGCACGTCACCGACGCGGAGATCGCGGCGGGGATCGCGAAGCTGACGGGGGAGATCCAGCAGGTCCCGCCGCAGGTTTCGGCGATCAAGGTGAACGGCGAGCGGGCCTACAAGAGCGCGCGCAAGGGCGAGGAGGTCGAGCTGAAGGCCCGGCCGATCACGATCCACGCGTTCGAGGTGCGGGAGATCCGGCGGAGCCCGGAGTACGTGGACGTCGACGTCTCGATCGCGTGCTCCTCCGGCACCTACATCAGGGCGCTGGCCCGCGATCTGGGCGCCGATCTGGGCGTCGGCGGGCATCTGACGGCGCTGCGCCGCACTGCGGTCGGGCCGTACGAGCTGGCGCAGGCCAAGACCTTGGAGGAGCTGGCCGTGGACTGCGCGATCCTGCCGATAGCGGACGCCGTCACGGCGGTGTTCCCGCGGCGGGAGGTGACGGCGGAGGAGGCCAAGCTGGTGGAGCACGGCGGGCGGCTGCCCGCTGTGGGCCTGGGTGCGGGGCCGATCGGAGTTTTCGGTCCTGATGGCACTTTTCTCTCCCTCGTGGAGGAGGTAGGAAGGCAGGCCAAGCCTCTGGCGGTCTTCGTGCCGTGAGCATCCTCACGTGACGAGCTAACCTACGGTGCCGTAACCTACGGGTACGTAGGTATTGAAAGCGAAGGATGTGCGTCATGGTGACCTCGACCCTGGAACGGACCGCTGAAGCCGTCAAACCGCGGTTGCGCGGCTGGCTCCATCTCGGCATGTTCCCCGCCGCCCTGCTCGGCGGCCTGGTCTTGGTCACCTTCGGCCCGACCCTCGAGGCCAGGATCGGCGCCGCGATCTACGCGATCACCAGCGCGCTGCTGTTCGGCGTCTCGGCCACCTACCACCGCAACACGTTCGGCCCGCGCGGCGAGGCGGTCATGCGCCGCTTCGACCACGCCAACATCTACTTGATCATCGCGGGCACGTACACGCCGTTCGCCCTGCTGGCCCTGGACGGCGTCACCCGCGAACTGATCCTCGGCGGCGTCTGGACCGCGGCCCTGGCGGGCGTCGTCTTCAAGACCGTCTGGCTGTCGGCCCCCCGCTGGCTGTCCACTTTCTTCTACATCGCCCTGGGCTGGGTCGCGATCCTGGCGATCCCCCAGTTCATCGCAGGCGCCGGAGTGACGGCCTCCGTCCTGGTAGCCGTGGGCGGCGCCCTCTACTCGGCCGGCGGCGTCATCTACGCCCTGAAGCGCCCCGACCCCAACCCCACCTGGTTCGGCTTCCACGAGCTCTTCCACGCCTTCACCCTCGCCGCCTACATCTGCCAGTACATAGCCGTCTCCCTGGTCGTCTACAACACCCCGTAAAACTGTCACACCCCCCTGCCACCCTCGTCCCCATGGAATCCCCCCGCCCCGACCTCCACCGAATTCCCTGGCCAGGCACCCGCGACGCCGCCGAAGCCGACGTGCCGTTTCTGTGGGGGCGGCGGGGCGCGGAGGATGAGCCCGGGGCGCTGGAGGAGTTGGCGCGGCTTGAACCGGGTCGTGCGGCCGGAGCGTTGATGGAGGATGCCGAGGCCGATGCGGGTGTCCGGGCGGAGGCTGTTGTGGTGGGGCTGCGTGCGGGTGGGGTCTGGGATCCGGGGCATGGGTCGCTGTTGCGGGCGGAGTTCCGTGATGAGGGCTCGGCGTTGGTGCGGGTCTTTCACCTTCTCTTCCGGCGGGGGGAAGGGGAGGCGGCCTGTGCGCTGGTCGCGCCGCTGGCGGCTGAGGAGCGGGTCGGGGCGTGCCCTGCGAGCAGGGACGCCGTTCTCCGGATGGTCCGGCGGCTCTGTGAGCGGTTCAGGTCGGCGCCCGCCCGGTTGCAGTCCGCTCTGGTCGCGGCGCTCGGCTGGCGGGACGGCCTCGGTGAACGGGAGGACGGTGAACGGGAGGACGGTGAACGGGGGGACGGGGAAACGGCGGACCAGGCCGTCGCGTCCGTGGTTCGGCTCATCGGTGAGATCGGCGGGGCCTTCGCCGCCGACCCCCTCGCGGAACTGGCGGGCTCCACCGAGTTGCCCGAGGCCGCCGACCAGGCGCTGACCGTGCTGATCGGGCTGGGAGATCCGCGGGCGGCGGGCCTGTACGCCGCGCATTTCGAGGACCGCCCGGAATCCCTGGAAGCGGCCGTCGAACAGAGCCTTCCCTTTGACGCCGTGCTTCTCGCCGCCCTCCGGGCCTTCCTCGCGCGCCTCCCTTCCGATCGGGACGAACGCGCTGGATTCGGGCCCTGTGGTCGTGGGATGATCCGGGGCCGTTCCTGGGAGGGCGATCTCTACCGTCTTCTCGCCCGCTGGGGCGGCCAGGCCCACGAGGCGCTCCCCGAACTGGCCGCCCTCGCCGCGTCGGACGAGACGGGCGCCATCAGGGCCCTGGGCGAGCTGGCCGCCACCCCCGCCGAGCAGGAGTCCGCCGCGGCCGTCCTTCGCCCGCTGGTCCGGGCGGGCCGGAACCGCGTCACCGCGGCCGTCGCCCTGTGGCGGTTGACCGGCGACACCGCACCGGCGCTCGCCGAGATCCGTCGCGTCCTCACCGACGAGCACTCCACCCAACGGGACGAGGCCATCGAAGCCCTGATCCGCCTCGGCCCGGCCGCCGAGCCCCTGGACGAGGTGGTGTTCCACGCCACCGGCGGCGGTCTCCTGGACTTCGGCCTGGCCACCGCCCTGTGGCGGCGGTACGGCTACGCCCAGGCCCTCCTGCCGGTCCTGGCGCACCATCTGCGCGACGACGCGCACGCCGACAGGGCGCTGCGGCTCGCCGCCGAAGTGGGTCCCGAAGCGCTCCCGCTCCGCAAACGCGTCACCCGCG
>NZ_BAAGZI010000319.1:0-6946 GCF_054778695.1 Actinocorallia lasiicapitis | reverse complement strand
TCCTGCTGCCGGTCGGGAAGTTCCGCGACCACGGGGCGTGGATCACCAGGAACTGCTTCACGGCCCCGCCGCTGACCCCGTTCGTCGGCTGGCTCGCCGGGGTGCTGCTCTGGTCGGGGCTGGCGCTGGGCGCGCTGATCGCGGCCACGGCGGTGCTCGCGGTCGGCGCCCTCCAGGCGGCGCTCTGGCTGGTGCTGGCCGGGCTGGCGTTCGTGCTGCTGATGGCGTTGCGCGGCATCGACACGGTCCGGTTGAAGATCAAGGGGATCGGGCTGACCTGCCCGTCCTGCCAGAACAAGGTCGGGTATCCCGCCTACAGCTGTCCTGAGCCGTCGTGCGGCCGCCGTCATCTGGACGTCAGGCCGGGCCGGTACGGCCTGATCAACCGCAAGTGCTACTGCGGGGCGTCGATGCGGACCCTGCTCATGCTGGGCAGCCACAACATGGTCGCGCACTGCCCGCACTGCGCGAAGGAGCTGGCCGAGAGCGTCGGGACGGTGCCGGAGGTGGTGCTGCCGGTCGTCGGCGGCTCCTCGTCGGGGAAGACCAGGCTGATGCTGGCCCTGGTCCAGGCCCTGGACGAGCGGGGCGGGAGCGAGGTGAAGTTCGCCGACGAGCCGTCGCGGTCGGCGTATGAGAAGTTCGCGCCCGCCCTGAAGTCGGGGGCCGACACCTGGAAGACGGCCCTGGCCGGTGACGCGCCGGTCCGCGCCTACTCCTTCTATCTGACGGCCGGTGGCATCACCCGTCTGCTGCACGTGTTCGATCCCGCGGGCGAGATCTTCGAGAGCGCCGAGCGGATGCAGACCCAGCGGTTCATGGGGATCGCCCGCACCTTCGTGTACACGCTGGACCAGCTTTCGGTGGAGCCGGTGTGGAACTCCCTGGAGGTGCCGCAGCGGGCCAGGTTCCGCAAGATCCGGGCGGAGCGGGCGCCGGAGCTGATGTTCGCGCAGGTGCTGAGCGGGATCGAGGAGCAGGGCGTCAATCCGAAGAAGGCCAGGCTGGCGGTGGCGCTCACCAAGCAGGACCTGGTGCGCGACGTCGTCCCCGAGGGCGGTAGTGACGCGATCAAGGCGTGGCTGGAGAGCCCGGAGATCGGCCTGGACAACATGGTCCGCACGATGGGCAAGGCGTTCGCGGACGTCCGGTTCTTCCGGACCTCCAGCCGGGTCGAGGACGGCCTCGACCCGGCGATCACCGATCTGACCCAGTGGATCCTGAACGGCGAGGGGTACAAGCTGTGACCGATCTCTACCGCACCTGGCGGATCAGCATGTTGGTGGCCGCCGTGCTGGCGGCGGCCGTCTTCCTCATCGCGATCGGGGCGCAACTGGTGGCCTATGTGCTGTCGATCTTCTAGCCGGCCAGCCAGGCGGCGGCGTCCGGGGGCAGGAGGCCGTCGGCGAGGGGGTGGCTGGACAGGAGGAGTTCGGTGCCGAAGGCGTCGAGGGGGATCGGGGTGTCGGCGGTGTTGACCACGACGGTGAGGCCGGGGTCGCGGCTGAAGGCCAGGACGCCGTCGGGGGAGGGCAGCCAGGTGAGGGTGCCGCCGCCGAGTGCCGGGTGCTCGCGGCGCAGTCGCAGGGCCCGCCGGTACAGGTTGAGCATCGACGCCGGGTCGGTGTCCTGCTTCTCGACGGTCAGCTCCGCCCAGGCGGCGGGGTGCGGCAGGTGCGGGGGCCGGGAGCCGGCCGGGCCGAAGCAGTAGGAGCCGGCCAGCTCGCCGGACCAGGGGAGGGCGACGCGGCAGCCGTCGCGGCTCTCGCCGGTGCGCGGGAACGACGGGTCCTCGCGGAGCTCGTCCGGCAGGTCCAGGACCTCCTCCAGGCCCAGTTCCTCGCCGTTGTACAGGTAGGTGGAGCCGGGCAGCGCCAGCATCAGCAGCAGCGCGGCGCGGGCGCGGTCCTGGCCCGCAGTGCCGCCGCCGTACCGGGTGACGTGCCGGACCTTGTCGTGGTTGGACAGCACCCACGTGGTGGGCGCGCCGATCAGGTCGGCTTCGGCGAGCGAGTCGTCGATGACCTTCCGGTAGTCCTTGGCGGCGAACTCCGATTCCATGAACGCGAAGTTGAACGCCTGGTGGAGCTCGTCGGGGCCGATGTAGCGGGCCAGGCGCTCGGCGTTCTCCACCCACGCCTCGGCGACGGCCATCCGCCCGCCCGGGTAGGAGTCGAGGATCGGCCGCCACTCGCGGTAGATGTCGTGGACCCCGTCCTGGTCGAAGTACGGCACCCGGTTGTGGCCGAACAGTTCGATCCTGCGGTGGGTGTCGGAGCCGATCGAGGGCAGGCCGTCGGCCTTGACCATGCCGTGGGCGACGTCCACGCGGAAGCCGTCGACGCCGCGGTCGAGCCAGAACCGCAGGACGTCCCGGAACTCGGCGCGGACCTCGGGGTGGTTCCAGTCGAAGTCGGGCTGTTCGGGGGCGAACAGATGCAGGTACCACTGGCCGTCCTCGACCTGGGTCCAGGCGGGGCCGCCGAAGATCGACTGCCAGTCGTTCGGGGGCAGGCCGCCCTGTCCCTCACGGAAGTGGAATCTGGCCCGTTCGGGGGAGCCGGGGCCTGCGGCGAGGGCCTCCTGGAACCACGGGTGCAGGTCGGAGCAGTGGTTCGGGACGAGATCGACGATCACGCGCAGGCCGAGGGCGTGCGCGTCGGTGATCATGGCGTCGAAGTCGGCGAGGCCGCCGAAGCGGGGGTCCACGTCGCGGTAGTCGGCGACGTCGTAGCCGCCGTCGATCATGGGTGAGACGTAGAACGGGCTGAGCCACAGGGCGTCGATGCCGAGTTCTTGCAGGTAAGGCAAGCGGTTGCGGAGACCTTGCAGGTCGCCCGTGCCGTCGCCGTTCCCGTCGGCGAAGCTGCGTGGATACACCTGGTAGACGACGGCATCACGCCACCAGTCGGAGACAGTCACGGGGTGGCCCTCTCTGTGGGCTTACGGGGGATCTGACGAGTGGTTACAGGCACTATCTGTAACAGGATCGGCATCTTGCTGCAAGAACTTCCAATCTATGAAAACTCTTGCTAACCTCCCGGCCATCACCCCAAACCCCTAGAACCGGGAGATCCCCATGCGCATCCGTTCCGCGGGTGTGGCCGCCCTCGCACTGGGACTGGCCTTCAGCGCCGCCGCCTGTGGCGGTTCCTCGAACGACGACGCCGCCGCCCCGGCCCAGACCTCCGCCGCCGCCGTCGACAAGGGCAACGGCAAGCTGGTCATCTGGTCCGACGTCCCCCGCTCCACCGTGCTGAAGGCGTTCGGCGAGCAGTTCGGCACCGAGAACGGCGTCAAGGTCGAGGTCAAGGGCTTCGCGGAGAACCTGCAGACCCAGTTCCTCACCGCCTCCCAGAAGGGCGCGGGCCCCGACATCGTCGTCACCGCGCACGACTGGATCGGCAACTTCGTGCAGAACGGCGCGATCGACCCGGTTCAGCTCACCGAGGAGCAGAAGGCCGCCTTCCAGCCCCTCGCCATGAAGGCCGTCAGCTTCAACAACCAGACCTACGGCGCGCCCTACGCGATCGAGAACCTGGCGCTGATCCGCAACACCGAGCTCGCCCCCGAGGCCCCCAAGACCCTGGAGGACCTGGTCGCCAAGGGCACGGAGCTGAAGAAGGCCGGCAAGGTCAAGAACATCCTCTGCCTGCAGTCCGGTGACGTCGGCGACGCCTACCACCTGTACCCGCTGTTCTCCTCCGCGGGCGGCTCGCTGTTCGGCACCACCGCCGCGGGCGACCCCGACCCCAAGAACGTCACCCTCGGCTCGCCCGAGTCGGTCGCGGCGTTCGAGAAGATCGCGAAGCTCGGCGCGAAGGGTTCCGGCGCGCTGACCACGTCGATCGGCGCCGACAACTCCATCCCGACCTTCACCTCCAAGAAGTGCGCCTTCCTGGTCTCCGGCCCCTGGGCGACCGCCCAGGTCAAGACCGCGAAGATTAAGTACGAGGTCTCGGCGATCCCGGGCTTCGACGGCGCGAAGCCCGCGGCCCCGTTCGTGGGCGTCCAGTCGTTCTTCGTGGCGTCCAAGGGCGGCAGCAAGGCCCTCGCGCAGGAGTTCGTCTCCAACTACGTCACCAACAAGGACGTCCAGCTCGCCCTGTTCAAGGCCGACCCGCGCCCCGAGGCCCTGATCGCGGCGTTCGAGGAGTCCAAGGCCACCGACCCCGACCTCGCCAAGTTCCTCGAGGCCGGCGCCAACGGCCTGCCCATGCCCGCCATCCCCGAGATGTCGGCGATCTGGGAGCCGTTCGGCAAGGCCGAGGCCGCGGTCATCAAGGGCGGCGACCCGAAGACCGCGGTCGACGCCGCGGCCAAGGCCGTCACCAAGGCGATCAACAAGTAGTCCGTCGTGACCGCCACCGAGCAGGCGGTGAACGTGGGGAGCGCGGGCTCCCCACGTTCCGGACCGTCCCACCCCGAATCCCCGCGCAGGAACCGCCGCGAGATCACCCGTGAGATCACCACCGGGTTCGTGGTCGGGCGGGTCCTGGTCCTGGCCTTCGTCGCGGCGATGGCGTTCTACGCCGCGCCGCCGCTCGTCTCCGGCCGTCACTGGACCGGACTGGCGATCCTCGTGGCGGTCACGGCCGGCACCGTCTACCTGTATCTGACGAGGCGGCATGTGCCGCTGAAGTACCTGGTGCCGGGCACGCTGCTGATGGTCTGCCTCCAGCTCCTGCCCGTGCTGTACACGGTGAGCGTCGCGTTCACGAACTTCGGCGACGGCCACCGCGGCACCAAGCAGGAGGCGATCACCGCGATCGAGAGCTCCTCGCTCACCCAGGTCAAGGGCGCGCCCGAGTACGCGCTGTCGCTGGCGCTCCAGGACGGCCGGCTGGCGTTCCTGCTCACCGACACCGCCACCAAGCGGACCCAGCTCGGCACCGAGCAGGGCCTCACCCCGGTCGAGGGCGTCAAGCTCGGCATCACCGGCAAGGTCCTGACGGCGCCGGGCCTCCAGGTGCTGACGACCGCGCAGGCCGCCGGGTACGACAAGCAGATCATCGCGTTCGAGGTGCCCACCCCGCGCGGCGCGATCAAGGCCACCGGCCTGTCCCGCGCCTACGAGGGGCAGCGCACCAAGACCTACGACCGGGCCGCCGACGCGATCGTCGACACCGCGACGGGCGACCGCTGGACGGCCGACGAGGACAAGGGCCTGTTCGTCGACGCCGCGGGCGAGAACCTCTCCCAGGGCTGGAAGGTCAACGTCGGGTTCGCGAACTTCTCCCGGATCTTCGGCGACTCGACCGTGCTGAGCCACTTCCTCGGCACGTTCGTCTGGGACCTGTTCTTCGCCCTGTCGACGGTCCTCGGCACGTTCGTCGTCGGGACGGCCATCGCGATGCTCCTGCACGGCTGGCGCACCCGGGCGCTGCGCGTCTACCGGGTGCTGGTGGTGCTGCCGTACTCGATGCCGGCGTTCGCGATGCTGCTGGTCTGGCGGAGCATGTTCAACACCGAGTTCGGGCTGGTCAACCGGGTGCTCGGCACCGGGGTCGACTGGTTCGGCGAGCCGCTGGCCGCCCGGTTCGCGGTCATCCTGATCAATGTGTGGCTCGGTTTCCCCTACATCTTCCTCGTGGTGACGGGCGCGCTCCAGGCCATCCCCGGCGAGCTCACCGAGGCCGCGAAGATCGACGGCGCGTCGCTCTGGCAGGGGTTCCGGCGGATCACGCTGCCGCTGCTGCTCGTCGCGACGACCCCGCTGCTCATCTCGTCCTTCGCGTTCAACTTCAACAACTTCAACGTGATCCAGTTGACGACCGCGGGCGGGCCGTTCCCGGCAGACGACACCACGGTCGGCGCGACCGACCTGCTCATCACCTACACCGTCCGGATGGCGTTCGGGGCGAACACCGCCGACTTCGGCTTCGCCGCCGCGCTCTCGGTGCTGATCTTCCTGCTGGTCGCGGTGATGTCGATCTACTCCTTCCGCAGGACCCGCGCCCAGGAGGACGTGTTCGCATGACCAGATGGTTCTCTCGCAGCGGCTGGCGTCATCTGGCGATGCTGGGCGTCCTCGCGTTCGCGCTGTTCCCCGTGCTGTTCGTCGTGTCGGCGGCGTTCAACCCGCTCGGCACGCTGTCGTCCAGCGAGCTGTGGCCGACGGGCGCGAGCCTCGCCAACTTCAGGGCCCTGTTCGGGACGCCCGACGCGCCGTTCGGCCGCTGGTTCGTCAACTCGGTGGTGCTGTCGCTGCTGGCGGCGTTCGTGAGCTGCTTCCTGTCGCTGCTGGCCGCCTACGCGTTCAGCCGGATGCGGTTCAGGGGCCGCCGGGTCGGGCTGATGTCGCTGCTGCTGATCCAGATGTTCCCGCAGTTCCTCGCCATCGTGACGATCATCATCATGTTCACGACCATCGGCGAGCTGTGGCCGACGTTCGGGTTCAACTCGCTGTGGGGCCTGTTCCTGCTGTACATGGGCGGGGCGCTGGGCGTCAGCACCTATCTGATGAAGGGGTTCCTCGACACCGTCCCGCGCGAGCTGGACGAGGCCGCCAGGATCGACGGCGCGTCCCACGCCCAGATCTTCTTCCGGATCATCCTGCCGCTGGTCACGCCGATCCTCGCGGTGACGGGCCTGCTGGGCTTCATCGGGATCATGAGCGAGTTCCTGATGGCCAACATCTTCCTCCAGGATCCGGAGTCCAAGACCCTCGCGGTCGGCATGGCGGGCCTGCTGGGCCAGGACGGCCGGAACACCAACTTCGGGATGTTCTCCGCGGGCGTCCTGATCTCGGCCGTCCCGACGGTCGGGGTGTTCCTGTGGGCGCAGCGCTTCATCGTCAGCGGCCTGTCGGCCGGCTCGGTGAAGGGCTGACCGTCAGCGCGGGGCGGCCTGCCAGGCGGTGAGGGCGGTGCCGGTCTGGTGGACGGCCAGGAGCGCCCAGCCGGGGCGGGGCGCCAGGGCGAGGACCTGCTCGGCGGGCGGGGTG
>NZ_BAAGZI010000318.1:0-7017 GCF_054778695.1 Actinocorallia lasiicapitis | reverse complement strand
CGTAGGCGCGGTCGTGGGCGGCGCGCGCGGCGGTCAGCCCGCCGAGCCTGCCGATCCGCAGGGACAGGGCGCGTCCCGCGTGATCGGCGATCGCGGCGTCGAGGGTGTCGAGGTCCTGGATGTCGGGGGCGACGGCCGCCCGGACGGTCCGCTGGAGCCGTGCGTGCGGCGCGAGATCGGCGAAGGGCCGTTCGATCGCGGTCAGGTCGTAGGCGTCCATCGCCTCGAGGGCGTCGAAGTGCTCGGGGCGGTCGGTGTAGGAGCGGACGCCGTCGATCTGCAGGGCGAGCGCCGGGTAGGCGGTCCTGACGGTGCGCAGCGGCTCCACGTCCCAGCCGGGCCGCACCTCCAGGGTGACCCTGGTGTAGCCCGCGCCGATGTACCGGTTGACGAGCGGCGGCAGGCTCTCCAGCGTCGGCTGGCAGGGGACGCGCGCCCCGGTGACGATCGAGGTGCGGGTGCCGCCGAGCGCGTGCGCCACGGGGACGCCGTGGCGGCGGCCCCACAGGTCCCAGGCGGCGGTCTCGACTGCCGCGACGGCCGAGGGCACGCCGAGCGCGGTCAGCCCGGCCAGTTCCTCGGGCCTGTCCCAGTCCAGGCCGGGCAGCGCGGGGCCGATCCGGTGCTGCAGATCGTCCCAGGCGCGTTCGTCGGTGAGGGCGGTCTCGCCCCAGCCGACCGTCCCCTGGTCGTCGGTGAGCGCCACCAGAATGCTCTCCGGGCGGCGTCCCCGGTGCAGAGCGACCCGGTGGGCGCGGAACTCCTCGATGGTCGGCACATCTCCCCCTCTGCCTGCCATGGTCTCATGGCGGGGCCCGCCCCTCGTCTACCAAACAAGTGCTTGGTACGCTTCCGGGTATGACGGTTCCCCCCTACCCACGGGCCCGCGGCCTGCTGACAGAGAAGATCGTGGTCATCACGGCCCCCACCGGCGCCGGGATCGGCGGGGCCACCGCGCGCCGCTGCCTGGAAGAGGGCGCGAGCGTCGTGATCAGCGACGCCCACGAGCGCCGCCTCGCCGCGTCGGCGCAGGAGCTGGCCAAGGAGTTCGGCGCCGGCCGGGTGAGCGCGCTGCCCTGCGACGTCACGGACGAGGCCCAGGTCCAGGCGCTGTACGCGCACGCGGTCGCCGTGTTCGGGCGGTTCGACGTCGCGGTCAACAACGCGGGCCTCGGCGGCACGAACGACCTGGTCGACATGCCCGACGAGCAGTGGGACCGGGTTCTCGACATCACCCTCAACGGCACGATGCGCTGCACCCGCGCCGCCCTGCGGATCCTGCGCGACCAGGGCGCCGGCGGCGTGATCGTCAACAACGCCTCGGTGATCGGCTGGCGGGCGCAGAAGGGCCAGAGCCACTACGCGGCCGCCAAGGCCGGGGTGATGGCGCTCACCCGCTGCGCCGCCCTGGAGGCCGCCGAGCACGGGGTGCGGATCAACGCGGTGTCGCCGTCGCTGGCCATGCACCCCCACCTGGTGAAGGTGACCAGTGAGGAGCTGCTCACCGAGCTCACTTCCCGCGAGGCGTTCGGCCGCTACGCCGAACCGTGGGAGATCGCCAACGTGATCGTCTTCCTGGCCAGCGAGTACTCGTCCTACATGACCGGCGAAGTCGTCGCGGTCAGCAGCCAGCACGCTTAAGGAGTCTTGACATGGCAGAGGCCTACATCGTCGACGCCGTCCGCACCCCGGTCGGCAGGCGCAACGGCGGGCTGGCCGAGGTGCACCCGGCCGACCTGGGCGCGCACGTCCTGAAATCCCTCGTCGAGCGGACCGGGATCGACCCCGCCGCGGTCGACGACGTCGTGTTCGGCTGCGTCGACACCATCGGCGGCCAGGCCGGCGACATCGCCAGGACCGCGTGGCTGGCGGCCGGGCTGCCCGAGGAGGTGCCGGGCACGACCGTGGACCGGCAGTGCGGCTCTTCCCAGCAGGCCGTCCACTTCGCCGCCCAGGGGGTGCTGTCGGGCACCCAGGACCTGGTGGTCGCGGGCGGAGTCCAGCAGATGTCGAGGATCCCGATCGCCGCCGCGATGATCGTCGGCGTGCAGTACGGGTTCGCGGGGCCGTTCGCCGGGTCCAAGGGCTGGGAGGCCCGCTACGGCGGCCAGGAGATCTCCCAGTTCCGCGGCGCCGAGATGATCGCCGAGCAGTGGGACATCTCCCGCGACGCCATGGAGGAGTTCGCCTACGCCTCCCATCAGCGCGCGCTCCACGCCATCGACAACGGATACTTCACGGCCCAGATCGCGCCGCTGGAGGGCGTCGAACACGACGAGGGGCCCCGCCGCGACACCACGATCGAGAAGATGCGCGGGCTGAAGACCCTGGTCGAGGGCGGCCGGCTGACCGCGGCGCTCGCCTCGCAGATCTCCGACGGCTCCGCCGCGCTGCTCATCGCGTCCGAGCGGGCCGTCCGCGACCACGGGCTGACCCCCCGCGCCCGGATCCACCATCTGTCGGTGCGCGGCGAGGACCCGGTGAAGATGCTGTCCGCGCCGATCCCGGCGACCTTCCACGCGCTGAAGAAGGCCGGGATGTCGATGGACGACATCGACAGCGTCGAGATCAACGAGGCGTTCGCCTCCGTCGTGCTGGCCTGGCTCAAGGAGACCGGCTACGACCCCGCCAGGACCAACCCCAACGGCGGCGCGATCGCCCTCGGCCACCCGCTCGGCGCGACCGGGGCACGGCTCATGACCTCGCTGCTCGGCGAACTCGAGCGCACCGGAGGCCGCTACGGCCTGCAGACCATGTGCGAAGGCGGCGGCCAGGCCAACGTCACGATCATCGAGCGGCTTTAGGACGGCGCCAGCGCGGGGGCCGCTCGACGTAGTTGCCGTCGGCGAGGTTCGCGCCCCGCTCGAACGGGTTGTACGACGCGTGGTCCCCGCAGATCGCCATCGAGACCAGGACCGCGCCGAAGTAGGGCGGCAGCATCGCCACCCCGAGGAACCAGGAGTACTGGGTGGCGTGCCGGGCCTCGTGGACGAAGAGGGCGGGATCGTCGCGGTGCCGGGCCAGGTCGCGGAAGACCACCACGTTCCCGACCGTGAACGCGGCGCCGACGGGGAGCGGCAGACGGTAGCCGTCGCCGTACAGGAGCCCGTCGGGGCCCTTGGTGACGCCGCCCCGGCCGCCCGCGTACGCGAGCAGCAGGCCGAGCGGCGTGGACAGGTTCAGCCAGTTGACGATCTGGCGCAGCCGGTGACGCGGGCGCATGTCCCTGATTGTTCCCCGCGCCGAGCGTTCTCAGCGCGGGGAACCGGGATCAGGACGGGCAGGTCGCGTCGAGCGAGAGCGCCTTGCCCGCGTCCGGGGTCGGCGTCGGGGTGGCGCGCACCGGGATCCGCTGCTTGGCCGCCGACGGCGACGCGGCGGCGACCGGGTTCGGCGTGGCGACGGTGTTGCTCTCGGCGATGGCCTGCGCGGAGCGGCTCCGGATCAGCGCCCAGTCGGGGTTGGCCGTGCTGATCAGCGGCGGCACGAACTGAAGACTGGTGATCTTGGCGTCGCCGTCCTTCATCTTCTCCGACAGCTTCACCAGCGCGGGCAGCAGATCGCGCGGGATGTTGGTGGAGATCGTGTTCTTGGCGGCGGCGGCGAGCGCGTTGAACCGCAGGATGACCTTCTGCGGGTTGGCCTGGCGGGCGATGGCGCGCAGCAGGCACTTCTGCCGGCCCATCCGGACGTAGTCGTCGCTGTAGGTGCGGGAGCGGCCGTACCAGAGCGCCTGCGTGCCCGTCAGCCTACGGTAGCCGGCGGCGAGCGTGCCCTCGTTGTACTTGCCGAACGTGATGTTCTCCGGGACCCGCAGGTACACACCGCCCATGGCATCGATGATCTGGGCGAACCCCCGCATGTCGACCAGGATGTAGTAGTCGATCGGCTGGCCGAGGATCTGCGCGACGGTCGGGACGAGCAGGGCGGGACCGCGCTGGCCCTTCGGCTTGCCGGGAGTCAGCTCGGGGTGCTCCTCGGCGTACTCGAAGATCTCGTTCAGCAGCCCGGGCGTGCCGGGGCCGTCGCCGGTGAAGCCCATCGGGAAGCGCTCGGCGGCCGGTCCCGGCGGCATCTGGATCTTCTCCAGGTTGCGGGGCAGGCCCAGCATCACCGTGTTGCCGGTGTGGGTGTCGACGCTGGCGAGGGTCACGCTGTCGGTGCGCACCCCGACCCGGTTGCTGCCAGCGTCGCCACCCAGCAGCAGCACGTTGAGGCGCGGGCGGTCCTTCCACGGATCGCTCTTGGTGATCTTGCGGCCGCCGGCGTCGTCCGCCGCGAAGATCGAGTTGATGGTGTTGCGGGCCAGATAGGTGCGGTTGGCGGCGATCGCGAACGGCGCGCACACCGCCAGGCACAGCGCCGTCACCAGGGTGACGCCCAGGATCCGGCCGCCGGAGGCCAGCGCCGCGGGCCGCACCAGCACATAGGAGCGGATCACCACGCCGACCCAGAACGCGGCCAGCAGGAGGGTCCCGACGATGATCGCGGTGAGCCAGTTGGGCTGGAGGGCCAGCTGGATCAGATCTTCGCGGAACCCGGTGCCGAGCACCACGAGCACCCCGAGCATGACAAGGAACGCGCCCGCGAGCAGGGCGCCGGTGACCCGGCGGCCCGCCCAGACATGGGCGACGCCCCACAGGAGTGCGGAGGCGATGGTGAGACCGAGCGCGACCAGCAGCGCGCGCGGCTCATCGCCGTCCTTTGGCTGATCATTCTGCATACAGACTCCGTTCCCCCGAGCGAGGGCACAGGTCCCTCTTCCACCATTTTGGACGCGCGAACAGGCGGAGAAGGTTGCCCAAGAACCGGGCAAAGTCCGATCAGGAGCAGGTTCTGCCCAAATTATGCACGTCGCCGAAGGCGATCATCGCAGAGTCCTTGTTAAGAACCCGTGACGTCACGGTCAGGCCCGCTCAACGGGCTGGAGCCCGCGCCGGCCGTCGCGGCGGGGAAGGCCGCGGACGCTCCCGCACCGGCCTGGCGACCGGCCGGAAAGCACCGTATATCGCCAGGCCCGTAATCACCGACCGGAAAGCCCGGTCTGGTGGCTGGTGTCCGGTTACCAGCTCGTCTGGAGCGGCTGGCCCTCGGCGTAGCCCGCGTGGCTCTGCACACCGACCACGGCCCGCTCGTGGAACTCCTCGAGGTTGCTCGCGCCCGCGTAGGTGCACGACGACCGGACGCCCGCAATGATCGAGTCGATCAGGTCCTCGACCCCGGGACGCTGCGGATCGATGAACATCTTGCCGGTCGAGATGCCCTCCTCGAACAGCGCCTTGCGGGCCCGGTCGAACGGGCTGTCCTCGGCCGTCCGGTTGCGGACCGCGCGCGCCGACGCCATCCCGAACGACTCCTTGTACAGCCGGCCGTCGGCGGCCCGCTGGAGGTCGCCGGGCGACTCGTACGTCCCGGCGAACCAGGAACCGATCATCACGTTGGACGCGCCCGCGGCCAGCGCGAGCGCCACGTCGCGCGGGTGGCGGACCCCGCCGTCGGCCCACACGTGCCGGCCCAGCCGGCGGGCCTCGGCCGCGCACTCCAGGACGGCCGAGAACTGCGGGCGGCCGACCCCGGTCATCATCCGGGTGGTGCACATCGCGCCGGGCCCGACCCCGACCTTCACGATGTCGGCCCCCGCCTCGACCAGATCCCGGACGCCCTCGGCGGTGACCACGTTGCCCGCCGCGATCGGCACCTGCGGGTCCAGCCCCCTGACGGCCTCCAGCGCCCCGATCATCTTGTCCTGGTGGCCGTGCGCGGTGTCCATGACCAGCAGGTCGGCACCCGCCTCCAGCAGCGCCTTGGCCTTGCCCGCCACATCGCCGTTGACGCCGACCGCGACCCCGATCCGCAACCGGTCGGAGGAGTCCACCGCCGGCTGGTAGAGAGTCGCGCGCAGCGCGCCCGTCTTGGTCAGGACGCCCTTCAGCCGCCCGGCGGAATCGACGACGGGCGCGATCCGGTGGCCGCGCGCGTGCAGCGTCTCGAACGCCTCCTTGGCGCCGACCGTGTCGGGCAGCGTGACCAGGTCGCGGGTCATCACATCGCGGAGCTGGGAGAACCGGTCGACGCCCTGGCAGTCCGCCTCGGTCACGATCCCCGCGGGCCTGCCGTCCCCGTCGACCACGATCACCGCGTTGTGCGCCCGCTTGGGCAGCAGGCTGATCGCCTCGCCGACCGTGGAGTGCGGGTCCAGCGTGATCGGCGTGTCGAACACCAGATCGCGCTTCTTGACCCAGGAGATGACTTCGGCGACGACCTCGACGGGGATGTCCTGCGGGATCACGGAGATCCCGCCGCGCCGTGCGACGGTCTCGGCCATCCGGCGGCCGGATACGGCCGTCATGTTGGCGATCACCAGGGGGATCGTCGTCCCGGTTCCGTCCGAGGTGGACAGGTCCACGCCCATCCGCGAGCCGATGTCGGAGCGCGCCGGAACCATGAAGACGTCGTTGTAGGTGAGGTCGTAGGCGATCCGGTCACCGTTCAGGAGCTGCAAGGTCGTACCAATCGTCGGGAACACTCCATCTTGATCCATACCCAGCGGTGGTCCGTTCGATATTCACGAGGTCTACGGGAAATTCCACCGAAGAGACTTGACTTCCTTTGTTAGATCATTGCACTTTTCTTACATGGGTCTCGCTGGAGGCCCTGGGGGACCACGGGGTGGACTACGGAGAGCGAGCCATGCAGGTGAGGCTCCTGGGCCCGGTCGAGCTGCGCGACGCGCGCGGCTCCGTTCCGATCGGCCCGAGGGCGAGGGCGGTTCTGGCGGCGTTGGCGCTCGACGCCGGCCGTCCCGTCAGCGTCGACAGGCTCGTGTCGACGGTGTGGCCGGAGGCCCCGCCCGTCACGGCCACCACCCAGATCCAGGGGTGCGTGTCCAGCCTGCGCCGCGCGTTCGGCCTGCAGCGGGGGCTGCTGGTCACCAGCGGGCCCGGCTACCTGCTGGAGATGGGAGAGGACGACATCGACGCCCTCGGCTTCGGTGCCCGCGTCCGCGAGGCGCGCCGG